>NZ_JBMMKT010000010.1:0-129970 GCF_057626615.1 Marinomonas sp. HM11-D
ACACCGATTTCGGTTGAGACTAACACTTAGCCTTTGCGTGAAAGGGATCTGACCCCTTTGAGGATTTCAGGCAAAAGAAAAGGAGACATGAAGGTCTCCTTTTTAGTACTTAATAGATAGTAATGCTGACATCTACCGAATTAACCAAAGCTTGTCCCGAAGGCAAAACCGCAGTCAAAACGGAGATGACGATGGCTTTGTACAGTAATCTGTTCATGCCATGCCCTCCTCTTAATTAAAAAATTTCATAAGAGATTGGCTTGAAGAATCATATTCAGAGCATTACAGTACAATCGTCAAATCGAGTAAGTGCTCTGATTAATTTATCAGCCTTTCTCAAAAGAGAAGCTCCTATCACTCCTAGTGATAGGAGCTTTTTTATTAGCCAAATCAATTGACTAAGCCGAACAATAGAACTCATGCCAGTGAAAATCAAGGCTTGAAAAAATCAATATTTTACGCCTAATCGATCCCTGAAGTGATCACTTACGTGAGCATGCCCAAAAGTTCTTGAATGCCTAATTGCAACACAAAAATAAGAAAAATTGTTTACTGATTATTCTTGATGGGTCAGTGATCACTTGTCATCTAGTACCACGGTACTAAGGGGTCAGATCCCTTATACACCGAGATTGGCTGAGACTAACACCAGTCCTTACGTGAAAGGGATCTGACCCCTGATAGCTGGATCGGAAGAGGTATGGATAGACCAGCCAGCTGTATAAAAATAAAGTGTAAAATACCAAAGAGTACCCGTTACTCCTGTAATCCCTAGCCTGAAAAACATAAATACAATGACAGCTCGATCCAAATCCAATATTTAATGTCTCTTATACAGCGAATCTGTTTAGCCCAAGGGGTCAGATCCCTTATACGAAATCGGCCCTATTCACTTTGGTTTCTATTCATGGAGGAAAAGATGCCAAGAAGACCTCGTACATTGTTGCCCAATGTACCCGTCCATATCGTTCAACGTGGCGCTTCACGCGAAGCTGTTTTCTTTGAGGATGAAGATTATAAAGCCTATGCTAGCTGGATGAAGGAAGCCGCTCGGGCTTATGACATTGCCATCCATGCGTTTGTTTTGATGACTAATCACATTCATATCCTACTTACTGCTCAGAACACTGAGAATGTAGGAAAGTTTATGCAGCATATCGGACGCCGCTACGTTCCATTTATAAACCATAAATATGGACGTAGCGGTTCTCTCTGGGAAGGCCGTTATAAAAGCAATCTAGTTCAATCAGAGCGCTACTTTCTGGCGGTGATGCGTTATATCGAATTGAATCCCGTAAGAGCCAATATGGTTGAGCAAGCCGCCCAGTATCGCTGGTCTAGCTTTCGACATAACGGCGGTTTCAAGCCTCTGTCGTTTATTACACCCCATCCTGTTTTTAATGCTCTTGGCTCAGATATTGCCACCCGAAGCCTTAGCTATCTTTCCATGTTTGAACAGCACCAAAACTCGCAAGAGATCAATACCATTCGTAATGCATGGCAGACAGGTAGGCCCTTGGCTTAGGGGTCAGATCCCTTATACACCGAATTTGGCTGAGGCTAATACTTAGCCTTTACGTGCAAGGGATCTGACCCCTTCCACTAATTGGCTTTTTCAACAATCCTTTCTAGCAGCGGCATCCAGTCGCTTTCGACCTTCAGCTCGAAGCATTCCTGTAAAGCATCAGCTAACTGCTCAGGGTTTAGTTCTCGTTGCTCTACTGTTCCGTTGCGTGGGCGAACCGTTAGGCGGTTGTTCAACAGTGCGTAACGCGTGTCCGGTGTGGCTCGTGCCATCATTAGGTTGTGGCGGAATTTGGAGTTGGGGCTGGTCGAAGTAAACCAGTTGGCGACTTCCATCTCGATCGGTTCCTGAGGTTGGCTAGCAATATCGTATAGGTCTTCCCATTGTTCTTGCACGTTCACCTGTAACATCCAGCCGTGATCGTGTGTCAAAATGCGAAACGCTTCGTGTTGCCCCTGCTGCGCTTCATCGGTTGCCAGACGCAATGGATCGGTCAGAACGAGACCACCAAAGCCCACATCCGCGAGCCACCATTCGCCTTCAACGCGAACTCTTAGAAGGTCTTAACAGGCCACCCACCTTAAAAAATGACTTACAACTCAGTTATAGCAACCAAGCCAGTTTCATCTAAAACTGGCTTTTTTCTGCTACTTAACCATCAATATCATAGAATTTGTAGGAATTTAGCATTTCTTAGACATGCCGAATTCTTGCCAAATGAGGCAATACAGAATGAAAAGAGAGTGGGAGCTTACTAGGTGAGTAACTGTTTCGTTTTGCCTATTTTCGGTCGGCGTTTGTAGCCAGCATTCTGGTAGTAGTTAGATAAGATCAGCTCTGTGCCAACTGCTGCATGGGTATGTTTCTCAAATTCAATCGCGATGGTAAGCCAGTTTTCTGAAGGGATGTTGAGTCGTTGCAGAATGGGCGCCAAAGACAAGTCGATACTGCCGCGTTTACCTTGCCGTACAGTTCGGCCTGTTAGATCGACCAGCTCAAGATAATCTTCAAGTTTGAAAGGAAGTCCTTTTGGTTGGTTTTCTCTTGGATTACCAACAAAGGGGTAAAGCGTTTTGGGTTGCTGATTGCGTTTGGCAGCATTGATGCGTTTTTTGATACTGGTATAGGCTGAGGTTTCTGGTGTGTGGTCTATCTTGGCTCTTACTGGATTGAGGTCAACATAAGCCATGCATGCAATCAGCGCCGCTTCGTCGAGCAGAGCTTAGGACTTAAAGCGCCCTTCCCAGAATCTGCCAGTGCATTTGTCTTCCAGATTTGCTTGGCGTGCAATGTTTTCATTTAGCTCTTTCATGAACCAGCTTATATCCATTAAGCGCTGCCGATAGGTTTCAACCGTTTCGTCTAACAAAGGCTGTAGATACTCAGGGACATTGCCGTTCATCATATATTGCTGAGTGATCATGGTACCCTTATGAAGCTGATGCCAACGGCTTAATACCTCCTCTGTCGACCAGCTCTTGGCAGCGTCCGCATCAACACATAGCACGACATGGGTATGGTTACTCATAACGGCATAAGCACATACTTTGATGGCAAATAGCCTGCTTAAGTGAAGTAGACGCATCTCAACCCAACTACGGCGATGCTCGTAACATTGACCAGTCCCACTGTCTTCACCACATAAAAATGCTCGGCGGACACAGCGGGAAACACAATGATAATAAGGCGTATCTGATAAGCTGATCTGTTGGCTTCTTGCCTTAGGCATACGTTGCTCCTCAATCCGTAAGTGACAACGCAAAAACTATAGACAGATACTGATTATTTGTACAGTTATCAAACAGGTGAGTTTCGCTTCGTAACTATTTTCTGAGAGAAATAGCCGTTTGTAAGAAAAATCTTAGCCTTGTAAAAGTTTTCTGAAGCTCATAGAAAAATAAAACTATTATTTTGAGCAATATATTTCTCAAAAATTACCTTAAGCTAGAGAAATGAGAAATATGTTGCTCAGTTAGATGCCGTCGTAAACTTATTCGTTTTACGAATTAGCTTTTTCAACAATCCTTTCCAGCAGCGGCGTCCAGTCGCTTTCGACCTTAAGTGCAAAGCACTCCTCTAAAGCAACAGCTAACTGCTCAGGGTTTAGTTCTCGTTGCTCTGGTGTACCGTTGCGTGGGCGAACCGTTAGGCGGTTGTTCAACAGTGCGTAACGAGTGTCCGGTGTTGCCCTTGCCATCATTAGGTTGTGGCGGAATTTGGAGTTGGGGCTGGCCGAGGTAAACCAGTTGGCGACTTCCATCTCGATCGGTTCCTGAGGTTGGCTGGCAATATCGTATAGGTCTTCCCATTGTTCCTGTACGTTCACCTGCAACATCCAGCCGTGATCGTGTGTCAAAATGCGAAACGCTTCGTGTTGCCCCTGCTGCGCTTCACTGGTTGCCAGACGCAATGGATCGGTCAGAACGAGACCACCAAAGCCCACATCCGCGAGCCACCATTCACCTTCGATGCGAACTCTTAGCACCTGATGGGTTCTTGGGCCAAATGGCATATCAGCAGGCTGTCGCCAAACGTTGCGCGCCATTAACGATTCGACTTCAAATCCTAGCTGTTTCAACACCTGCATAAATAGAGCATTGTGCTCAAAACAGTAACCACCGCGACCGTTGCCGATAAGTTTTTGTTGGATGTTGTTTAGATCCAAACTGATGCCACGCTCAAGCAAAACATCAATATTCTCAAACGGGATATGCGCCGGATGCAGCGCGTGAATGGCTTTTAAGGTTGAAAGCTCAGGTGTCACTGACCCTTGGTAATGGATACGGGCGAAGTAGTCTTGCAGGTGGATCATGTTCTATACAACCTTAGTAAGTCCTGTGGGTAACCGAAATGCGGGGGTTCTTATCCATTGCTCTACTTTCATCTGACCCCAATTTGATACTTATCCAGCAGCGCTTGCTCTGTCTCGCCCTTTATCGCGCGGCGGCCTTGGTTCCAGATGTCGATCAAGGCTTGTCTTTGCTCAGCGGGTATCTGTTTTGAGAATATAGGCATTTCAACCAGTGGTTTTTCTAACCCCGGATGAACGATTTTCAGTGAGTCGTGCAGGTCTAATTGGTTCAAGATGTACTGCAGCACCAGTTCGTTATCGGCATATAAGTCGACACGATCGCTTTTAATCATATGAAAAATGCGATCAATCACGTCATCATCGCCGGAGATAACTTCAACGAAGTTGGCATTTTTCGGATCATCAATAAAGTTCTGATAGCCAGCACTCATGGAGCTGTAGTCCCAACCGGGACCGGTTGCAACACGTCGATTCTGTAGCGATGGAATGCCATCATAGCGCCAAGCATCGTCTTTTCTCACCACAAACGCGCTGTCGTAGGCAAAGGTCGGTTCATCTGCGTACACAAAACCGGTTTCCGCCTGCTTTGAATATAGGAATTCTGGCAGCATGTCGCACTGACCTTCTGCCACCATATCCAGTCCCCTGGCGAGTGGTACTTCGTAGTATTCAAGACTATAGCCTTTTGCCGAATAGATGTGTTCCACCATGTCGATCACGACACCACGCTCTGGGGCATCGGACGTTGGAAAGATAGTCATCGGTGGCCATTGGTCGTAGCACACTTTAAGTGTCTGTGCCTGACTGATAGCCGATGCACCCAACCCCACTGCACATAAAAGGAAAGGGACTATTCTGCGTCTATTATTTTTCAACACGGTCTCTCCCGTTGTCTTTTGCTCCGTAGAGCTTCAGATCCGCACGTTTAAACAATTCATCAATATTTTGATCTTCAGATTGGGATGACCCCACCCCTAAACTGACGGTGTAAGTCACTGTTTTACCATCAATTTCCAATACGGATTCACGAATCACTTGGCGAATTTTTTCAGCCAACTTAAAAGCATCATCTGGGCTGGTATCGGGTAGAAATATGGCAAATTCTTCACCACCGACGCGACCAAACAGATCGGATTTTCTTAACAAGTCTTGCAGCGTTTGCGTAAAGTGGCGCAGTACTTTGTCACCAATGAAATGCCCATAGGTATCATTAATGAGTTTAAAGAAATCCAAATCTACCAAGATAAATGACGCGGTCGACTTTTCACGTTGAGCAAGATCGAGCCTCTGCTGTGCGGCCTCAAAGAAACTGCCGCGATTTAAGGCTCCTGTCAAAGAGTCTCTGGTAGCAAGATATTGCAGTTTGTCGTTGAGGGTTTGCAGGTCTTCAGTGCGTTTTGCGACCGCTTCTTCTAACCAATCTCGCTTAGCTTGTTCATCTTCTAAGAGCCGCTGACGATCGCTCGCCATCGCACCCAGCATAGTATTCATATGCTCCTGAAGTTGACTCAGTTCGTTGTTTTCTACGTTGGATAGGCTAATACGCTGACCGACATTTTGACTGATTTGCACCTCATCCACTTGCATCATCAACTCTTTTAGAGGTGCCGCTAAAAAGCGATCAAAGGCCCAGATAAACAGCCAAAATAGCACCGTTAACTTGACGATGGCGGTGGCGGCGATCAAGAGGAAGCCGAACCAAACACGCTCTAACACCACATCGGAAGAGGAATAAAGAATCAAGGAACCCAGCGGAATATGCTTGTCATTTAAGCTCCAACTTAACTCAGAGGCCGATTCAAAAATGGACATGGGGGCCGCAGTAGGCTCATAGAATCGCTTCGACAGAATGCTTTGGCCATCCTGATCGCGGATATCCACCCCTTCGATAATAGGCATTTGCATAAGCCCAGAGACCAGCGCTTGCAATTGATCCTGATTGTACTGCCACAAGCTGGTTGAAATCGGGCTCTGTACGGTAGCTTCCAGCTGCTGTAACTCACTGATAATCGCATCCTGCGTTTTCAAGTATTCACTCAAAAACTGAACGCCTGTGATAACAAAAGTAACGACCAAATAGATCGAGAAAATCACACGCATCATTTTTTGGGAGAGATTGTTTGGGCGACGCAGAAAGCTGACAAACATTAACAACGACCCTTTCCAATACACGTTAGCGTTAAGTTTACCTCAACTACCGAAGTCAGATGAAAATTTCATCAGCACTATTTTCCTCTGCTCACATTTTAATCTTGCTACACCTGTACATTTCGCTGTAATCTCCCGCGCAAAGATAAAGGATTTCACCCTGCTTCAATTATCAATGAAGCAACCACCCGTCCTTAAGACATTAAAGGAGATTATATGTCAGACGTTCAACCTAACTCTTTTCCGCCTGCAGGCCTAACCGCACTGGATGAGAGCGCTAAAAACCAAGCCTTAATTGCTTATGTGCTGATGCTAGTTGGCTTATTCACGGGTATTTTCTGGATTATTGGTGCGATATGGGCCATGGTCAAAATCGGAGATGCGCGTGGTTCCATGTTTGAAGATCACTACAAGAACATCATTCAAACCTTCTGGTGGGGCTTGGGTCTCTCGATCGTCGGCTTCGTGCTAGCGTTTGTGGTAGTGGGCTACTTTATCCTGCTAGGTACTTTCATCTGGTCGATTTTCAAGATTGTGAAAGGCTTGGCTCGTATTACTTCTAATAAGTCTTACAGCCGCTAAGTAAACTAGGTTTTATTGTGGTCAGATGCGACTATGTTCATCTGACCCCAATTTAAATCAAGCCCGCAAACTCATCCATTTTCTTCGCCAGATCAAAATCTTTCACCGACAACCCCGCCACATCATGGGTCACTAGCTGCACATCTACTCGGTTGTAGACATTCGACCACTCTGGGTGATGATCCTTTCGCTCGGCGTAGAGCGCACACATGGTCATAAAGCCAAACGCTTGTTGGAAGTTTTTAAACTTAAACGTTTTCGTGAGTTTGCCGTCTTCAATCACCCAGTCTTGGGAAGCCGCCATGTTAAGTTCAACCAGCGCCGTTTGAATCGCTTCTGCCGTTAATTTTTGATTGGCCATGATGGCTCCCTATCCGTTCAATATCGTCAATTCGTTAGAATAAACTTACTTCATGTTTGCGTCACTCGCCTACTCGAGCCTTTTTCGCGCCATGCGCTAGCCATACTTAACTCGCCCTTAATAGAAGTCAGTGCATGCTTTCATAAATTAGACTAATCTAAACCAATTCGTATGAGGTTAGACGGCGGGATGATGATGGATAAAGGACTGGATGTAGACCTTCGACAGATGATTATCGTGATTGAAACCGCGGTATCTCTGGTCGGCATGGACGACACCAACCATGGCAAACGAGTGGGTTTTATTGCCAGTCAGTTAGGCTATGAATTGGGCTTTAGTGAAACAGATATTCGCTTTGCCTTCGAGTTTGGCTTGCTGCATGACTGCGGTGTGTCGACCGAGTCAATGCACAATAATTTGGTCAATCAGTTCAATTGGGATGGCGCCAATATCCACTGCGAGATTGGCTATCGCTTGCTCAAGGACTTTGCTCCGTTAGCCAAGTTTGCCAACCCGATCCGCCACCATCATACCTCTTGGGCAGAGCTGAATGAGCTGGATATTTCGGCGTACGATGCACGTATGACCAATCTCATTTTCCTCGCCGATCGTATCGATGTGCAAGCCGCCGCCCACTACGGCAAAGACATTTTGCTGGTCAAAGATCAAATCGTTGACAATACTTGCGCTCGTTCGGGCAGTTATTTTAATCCCGCCTTTATCGAAGCCTTTAAGGAAGTGCAACGCTCGGAAGCCTTTTGGATTGCACTGGAAGATCGTCATATCACCCGCTACACATGGGAGATGGGGCATGTTCCCAGTAGCCAGCGCCTGACCTTACCGCAAATCAAACACCTGTCTTTGATCCTCTCTTACGTGGTCGATCAAAAGAGCCCTTTCACCGCGCAACACTCAGTGCGTGTGGCCGATGTGGCGCGCTTTCTGGCGCAGTCTTATGGCTTGTCTGAGGCGCAATGTGACAAGGTGGAAATCGCAGGTTTACTACATGACCTAGGTAAGCTGCATACGCCGGATAAGATTCTCGATAAGCCGGGCCCGCTCGATCCTTCAGAGCGTGCGATCATGAATCAGCACAGCTATGAAACCTATGAGATTCTGCGCCATATTCCAGGTTTAGAAGAGATTGCCCGTTGGGCCGCCTTTCACCATGAAGGTATCAATGGCAAAGGCTACCCATTCCATCCCACCGCTCGCGAGCTTACTGTCGAAGCGCGCATTATTGCTGTGGCGGATATTTTCCAAGCCTTGGTGCAAAATCGCCCCTATCGTGAAGGGGTCGATCTGAGCACCGTATTATCCATGTTGAGCGATATGGCGGAGAGCGGAAAACTGGACCGAGACATTGTGGGTCTGGCAACGCAGTTGGCCGAGCCATGCTACGAGATCGCTAACGGCTCCGACCCAAACGGCAATCAGAAATTTATGCGTTTGTTTGAGTAGCGGGTCCTCTAGCCCGCAGCCAACAACGATAATGAGTCCAACCACACCGCTGGACTTGGACTAAGCCAGTAGCCCACGCCACAGGCGATCACAAAGAGAATCGAAGCCAATGGCTCGCCCCAATCGGTGAGTTTCATGGCTGTTCCGAATGAGCGTTTGACACGCATCCCCGACAGTTCGATGCTGTAAATCTCGTCCAAAATCAAATGGATAGTCGCGCCAAGAAAGATAAAGCCACCGATGCCCCACGCGGTTTGCGCATCGAGGGCAAACACATGGTAAGCAAGGGGCACCGCTACCGCGGTAAACAGAATATTCGCCAAGAGACTGTGCAATGTGCCGCGATGCACGGTGAGCTTTTCAAACAGCCATTGCACCGGAAAACGAATCACAAAGTAGCTGGTAATGGCGAGCGCCAGCAGATGCCAGTAAATCATTTTATCCAGCCAAACCACTAAACTCAGTCCCGCAAATAAGGCGGCAAACAGCCGAAAAACGATGCGAATGGCAATGGATTCATCGGCATCTATATCGGGCAACATCCCCCCTAGCGTGCCAGCAAGAATATACAAGATGGTGTCGTTGATATCTGCCAAACCAAAGATAAAAGCGCTGACGGCCAAGGGTGCGCTGATCACGGCCGCCACGGTCACGTGGGTTTTAAAATCTGCCATAAGGCAAGGTCCTGTAGTGAAGAGAAAAATTCGATTTAAACGTTGAAGCAGCATGATTAACTAATGCTGGAAAGTGAGTGGGCGCATACTACAGCAAACCTAGATGAGGTAAAGCGGGAAACGAGATCCCTTTAAGATCATTTACGCAATTAATGTTATCCTTACGCGATCTCACCCATCCGACTCTGGAACCGACTTTGACCAATAATGATATTTTGCGCCGCGTGCGCTACACCTTCGATTTTAAAGACAGCGCCATGGTGGAGATTTTCGCCCTAGCACAGCTAACGGTAACGCCTGAACAAGTGACAGCTTGGTTAAAGAAAGACGATGCGGAAGGCTATATGCCATTAGAAGACGTCGAACTGGCGTCCTTCTTAAATGGCTTAATCATCCTAAAACGTGGCGCCCGCGACGGTGAGCAACCAGTGCCTGAGGCACGTTTGAACAACAATATCATTTTGCAGAAGTTGCGCATTGCCATGGCCTTTAAAGCGGAAGATATGCTCGAAGTGATGCGCTTGGCGGAATTTAATATCAGTCCACACGAGCTGAGTGCCTTTTTCCGCAAGCCGGATAACCGCCAATACCGCAAGTGTAAAGATCAGATCCTGCGTTACTTTCTACTTGGCCTGCAATTGCATATGCGTTCGGCGAAGAACAAAAGCGCTTAATCTTAACGTTTCTATTGGTCTATAAGTTTACGAGCTTTGTAGACTTATAGGCATGACTCACGATTTTTAAAATAAGATTTTCTGCATCAAATTCATCAAAAGTTGGAACTTTTCATTAAGGTTTCCCTCTAAGCGGCCGCTCAAGCCGATCCTTAGCAAAAAACCAATTCTGTAGTATTAGGCAATAACTTTGGACGATTGCACTACATAAAAAACAGTCGGCCTGCAAAACTTCCCTCATTCAGTGGCACTGATTGCCACATTATCTTTAGTGCAAATTGTCATGTCGCCGCGAGGCACATCAAGGGAGGTCCACATGAACCAAGACAAGCCAACTAATCTTTCAACTGAACAGGCCCTAGAAAACTCTGGCCGTCGTGATCTATTAAAAATGACCGGTGCTGGCATCGCTGCCGTGAGCGTTGCCGCGATGGCATCTGGCCAAGCCTTTGCTCACACGACTGAGCTAACGCTGGAAAGCAACTGGGATAAAACCTTCCCGAAAAGCGACAAGGTCAACCATAAGAAAGTGACTTTCCAAAACCGTTACGGCATTCCACTAGTAGGCGATTTATACGTGCCGAAGAATGCTAGCGGCAAGCTTGCTGCCATCGTAGTGAGTGGTCCATTTGGTGCGGTGAAAGAGCAATCGTCTGGTCTGTACGCACAAACCATGGCTGAACGCGGTTTTGTGACCTTGGCATTTGACCCTTCATTCACTGGTGAAAGTGGCGGTGCACCACGTAACGTGGCGTCTCCAGACATCAACACGGAAGACTTTAGTGCGGCAGTAGACTGCATCGGTATGCAAGAGCACGTGGATCGTGAGCGCATCGGTGTAATCGGTATTTGTGGTTTTGGTGGCATGGCATTGAGTGCCGTGGCAGTCGATAAGCGCGTCAAAGCGGTCGTTGCCAGCACCATGTACGATATGACTCGCGTGATGTCAAAAGGCTACAACGACAGCGTAACCAAAGAACAGCGTACACAAACCCTAACGCAACTAAGCCAACAACGTTGGGCTGACGTAGAAAGCGGCAAACCAGCATACGGTCCAGTATCCCTTGAGCTACAAGGCGGCGAACCACAGTTCGTGGTCGAATACGCCGACTACTACAAGAAGAAAGAACGTGGTTTCCACCCACGTGCGATCAACTCTAATGCCGCCTGGACTCTAACGACACCGTTATCGTTTATGAATCTGCCAATTCTGACCTACATCGCAGAGATTGCACCGCGTCCAGTATTGCTGATTCACGGTGAAGTGGCACACTCTCGCTACTTCAGTGAAACAGCTTACGAAGCGGCAGCCGAGCCAAAAGAGCTAATGATCATCCCTGGCGCGACTCACACAGACCTATACGATCAGGTGGATGTGATCCCATTCGATAAGATGACTAACTTCTTTGAATCACACCTAGCCTAAACGGTTTTCAAAGCCTAAAACACAAAGCCCCTACCGAAAGATAGGGGCTTTTTTTTACACCATCGAAATAGGAATTCTCTTCTCTAACGTCATACGGGGTATTTCATAGCGAATCTGTTTATCTCCCACTGTTGCCAAGAGCTCAACCGAGAACGCATGCTGCTCTTCTTCTGATATAGGCAACTGAGCGACAAATCCGCACTCCTTGGAGAACTTATTGTCAAAATGCTCAGAGACATCCACCCTCTCCTCCTTGATCGAAATAGCCTTATAAAAACGCCCATCATTAATGCGAATTTCCAGACCTGAAAGCCCAGCTTTTTTATCAAACAGCCAACCTTCACAAATCAATTGATTACCATTGGTGATAAAAAGTTTATCAATCCAGCCTCGCAAAGATTTTTTATTCAAACTTCTGCGCTTAATTTTATCACTCAGGTCGTACTTAATTTTTTGCAACGCTGCCGCATTGATGACGCGGGCTTTACTAGACTGCAATGGAAACTCATGCAGATTATGGGCAAAAAAGCGCTTCGAGCCATTATCCGTATTGGTCAGCACAAAATGCAGTTCATCAATATCATAAAGATCAGCAAGCTGTTGGGCTTTCAACAACTCTTCGTCCGTATCGTTATGATTAAAAACGATGTATTTCCAAATGATTTTCGTGTGCTCAGATTTATGTTGCTTGGAGTCTTCCATAAACTTAAACACATTCTCAATCACCCCGTGGCGTCGGTAGCGCTCATAAGGCTCTTGTGTCACACCATCACAGGAAATAGTGATTAAGTCGATAGGAATATTCCCTAATGTCGACTGGAAGTCTTGCTGCGCCACAGTAGTCACTTCTTGAAACATCTCGGGATAGTATTGTTTCCCTAACAGTACTAGCTGGCCAAACTCTGGGTGGTTTAAAGGTTCGCCCCAACCAAGATAAGAAAGATAACTCACATCAATTTGATTTTTCTGGCAGCTGCTGAGCAATTGATTAAAACGCTTTAGAGACAGGTGCCAGTCTCCCTCTCGGATTCTCGCTTCACGTTTACGCTTACAGTAGGCGCAAGCCAAGTCACAATCTAATGTTGGCTCAATTCTGATTTTGATTGACTTGGAAAGTGTGTCTTCTGGCGTGCTGCCAATATTGAATAAATCGCAACCTCGGCAGGTATCTCCCCAAGGCGGTGTACCGTTAAAGAAAGAAGTACGAATGTGCTGGTATATGGGGCCTTCAAGTACCTGCCTCACATTCCAATTATCAAATTCACCCACCTGACCAAGATGGACCGTGTAGCCATTACTGTCGTCGCAATGTATGTGGCCATCGGACTTCAGGCTGATTTCTCTAAGTATTCTGCAATCCACTTGCCACCTCGATATTAATTACTTTTATAGAAGTATGATGTGGCAAGGGTTATATGATAGATGGACGAAGCAGAGCAATTTTCTAATATGGCATTAATGTGAATATCCATTTTTACGCATATGAGCGGACGCTACCGCGCATAAATTCAAAGCCGCTGTTTAACCTTAAAACTGATCACAAACTCGACTCCTTCACCCTCCACACTGTGACATTCAATAGAACCACCTAGGGCGTTGGTGATGATGTTGTAAGTCACATTTAAGCCAAGGCCGGTGCCTCCGCTGCTGCGGTTGGTGGTGAAGAAGGGATCGAAGATCTTCGGCAAGTTGGCCGCGCTGATGCCTTTACCATTGTCTTTATAGTGGAGCGTAAAAGCCATGGCGCTGATTTCGCGAATCTCGATATCGATGCAGCCAGACGGCCGCTCGCTAAAACCATGGTTGATGGAGTTAACAATCAGATTGGTCAGTACCTGAGAAATTAACCCTGGATTAGCGATGACCTTGATATCTACGGGGCAGTCTAGAGCAACACTGACATTGGCCTTACGTGTCACCGAACCCAGACTGAAAAGCACCTCTTTGACGTAGTCATTTAGATTAATCTCACGCTCTTCTTCGCTGGTCTGATCCACGGCAATTTGTTTGAAGCCGCGCACCAGATGCGCGGTTCTATCGAGGTTTTTGCGCACAATTTCAGACAACTCATCCGTGCTATTTAAGAAGTCTTCAAAATCACCCTCGGTAATCTCGCCACTTTTATAGCGCTTACGAATGACTTTACTCTCGTCCATCAGCTGGGTAATGCCCATTACCCCAACGCCAATGGGGGTATTAATTTCATGGGCAACGCCTGCCACTAAAGAGCCTAAACTGGCCATTTTTTCCGATTCAACCAACTTATCTTGAGCTTGTTGCAAATGTTCAACAGTACGCTCAAGAGCCTCGTTGGATTGATTAAGCTCTTCGTTTTGCTGAACGATCTGTAGCTCTAATGCTTTCTTCTCATGGATGTCGCGAGTAATGGAGTAGACGACTTCTCGGCCATTTAGCGACAACAAACCTATGATTACTTCGGTCCAGAATTCGGTGCCATCGACTTTTTTATGCAACCACTCGCAGCGAGCACTGCCTTTTCCGAACACCTCGTCACGACAGTAAAGGTACAGCGATTTAGAGCTTGTTCCATCCGGCTGATATTGTGGTGACAACAGCAATGGGTTTAAGCCAATGACTTGGTCTTTGCTGGTAAAGCCCATCAGCCTCATAAAGGCTTTGTTGCAGTCGATGTATTTCTCACCATCAAAGAAGGTCAGGCCATCTTGGGACTCATTAAACAAGGTCTCAAAGGTGAGCTTTTGTTCGGCGATTTTAAGCTCTAGAGCTTTTTTCTCGG
This sequence comes from Marinomonas sp. HM11-D, assembly GCF_057626615.1. Classification (NCBI taxonomy): domain Bacteria; kingdom Pseudomonadati; phylum Pseudomonadota; class Gammaproteobacteria; order Oceanospirillales; family Oceanospirillaceae; genus Marinomonas; species Marinomonas sp. HM11-D. The sequence continues at coordinate 14,422 of NZ_JBMMKT010000010.1, forward strand.
TGATATCACGGGTAGTGGAAAAGAACACCTGCTCGCCATTCAGAACAATCGTGGTGACAATAATTTCGGTCCAGACTGGCGTGCCATCGACCTTTCGATGCAGCCATTCAAAACGCGCTTTACCGTTTTGGATAATCTCTCGATTGAGCTCGACGGAGTTGATCACCGAGGTGCGTCCATCGGCTTGAAATTCCGGCGAAATATCCAATGGCCCTAGGCCAACAATATGTTCTTTGGAGTCAAACCCCATCATATTGGCAAAGGCATTATTACAATCTAAATATTTATGACCATCGTAAATGGTTAGACCATCTTTAGATTCGGTGAATAAAGTCTCAAAAGTCTGCTTTTGCTGTGCCAGTTTGAACTCAAGATCTTTCTTTTCGGAAATATCGCGAATCACCGCATAGATGGCATCGACACCGTTGAGAGTTACCTTGCTTAAGATCACTTCGGTCCAGAACTCGGTGCCGTCGATTTTCTTATGCACCCATTCAAAACGCTGCTTTAGGTCTTGCTGCAATACCGCTTGGATAACGGCTTGCGCGGCTTCTTTCGAAGTACGACCATCCGGTTGATATTCAGGGGAAAGCGAAGCGGGATGAATGCCAATAACCTCTTCTTTTGAAGCAAAACCAAACATCCTGACAAAGGCTTTGTTGCAGTCGATGTATTGCTTGCCATCGAAGACGCTGAGACTGTCCAATGACTCGTCAAACAGGGTTTCAAAGATTTCTTTTTGCTCGGCTAACTCTAGCTGCAGTTGTTTTGTCTCAGAGATATCGCGCCAATTGGCATGAATGACCACTTCATCATTGAGGATCATTTTGGTGATGATGACTTCACACCAGAACAGTTCATCATTGAATTTCTTATGCACCCATTCAAAGCGCATACTGCCTTCGTTATAGCATTGTTTAATAAGCCTCATGCCCTTTTCAACGGAGGACTGTCCGTCAGGCTGGAATTCGGGGGAGAAATCAAACGGGGTTAGGCCAAGGAAGTCGGCTTTCGAGCGACCGCCGACCAGTTCAACCATGGATTGGTTACAATCTACAAAATAGCCATCTTTGAAAATAGCTAAACCATCTTTCGAATCCCTGAAAACCGTTTCAAATCCATTGTGCTGTGTCGTCACATCACTCATTAAGATTTAAGCCCATCGCTTGATTAGAAGAGGTTTACCACTGAAGCTAGCAAATCCCCCTAAAAAGTCCACTGCATTATGTAACCGCTCGAAGTGAGACAGCAGACCTACACATTGGGCAATCTGAATTTGAATTAAAACTCTTGGTTCATTTTCCCCAGAAGCGTCGCCAGCAGTTGACGTTCATCTTCGCTGAGCTCTTTGGTGAGTTCTTCCGTTAGGGAAAGGTGTAAGGCGTTATGATGTTGGTGAATGGCTTGCCCGGCATCGGTCAACGCCACGGTAATGGAACGACGATCATCTTCGCTGTAGAAACGTTGCAATAGACCGAGCTTGACCAATTTATCCACTTGTACGGTCAATGTCCCTGTCGTAATCCCCAGCTGATTGGCTAAGGACTTCATATTCATGGGACCATAATTACCCAAGGCTTCTAGGGTATGAATCTGCGCTAAGGAATAATCCGACTCACGCACCACTGAGGCTTCCCACGACGCCATTTTGTCGTAGAACTCAATCAACACTTTGTTTAGCGATGCGTAGCAAGACATAAAGACAGACCTATACTGGATTCACTTCAATAACGAGGTGGTCGAGTTTATCAAACTCCACCAAGAGTTGCTTAAAGAAAGCCGGCTCACGCATTTGCTCGTCTTTAAGGGTCAAGGTGGCACAGAAATGATCGGCACTGACTTTCCAAATGTGCAGATCTTGCAAGGTCACATCGGCCTCATCCAGTGCGACTGCAATCTGCTGTTTGTACTCTTGATCTATGGCTTTATCTAACAAAATCGGCGACGTTTGCTGCATTAAGCCCCATGCCCATTTGGCAATAATTAAACTCCCCACCACGCCCATAAGAGGATCAAGCCAAGTCCAACCAACATACTTGCCGACTAACAAGGCGACAATTGCTAACACCGAGGTCAGCGCATCCGTCAGTACATGCAGATAAGCGGCACTTAGATTGTGATCATGATGCTCGTGCTGATGATGGCTATGGTCGTGTGCATGATCGTGAGAATGCGAATGGTCATGACCGTGTTGATGACCGTGATCGTGATGCCCAAGTAATAGCATACTCAGTAGGTTCACCAGCAAACCAATCACCGCCACCGCAATGGCGGCATTAAACTCAATGGCCACTGGGCTCACCAGACGATGAAAGGATTCTAGTAACATACCCAGCGCCACCAATCCCAACAAAATGGCACTGGTGTAGCCACCTAATACGCCCACTTTGCCCGTGCCGTAGGAGAACTGACCGCTGTGCTTGTGTTTACGGGCGTAGCGATAGACAAATAAGGTAATACAAAATGCCGCCGCATGCGTCCCCATATGCCAGCCATCGGCCAACAAGGCCATAGAGCCAAAAATGGTGCCGGCGCCGATCTCCAACACCATGGTGACGAAGGTCAACAGCAACACATAGAGGGTGCGTCTTTCATTTTCAGCGTCGAAGTAGGAAAACTGATCGACTTTGGTACAAGCGGGAATGGTCATAAGCAACTACTTTGATTATCAAATATTATTTCAAAATAGATTGTTTGATTATCAAAGTAAAGTACCCACTAGCTCAGGGCTAAAATTTGTTGTGCTTGCTTGGTAAATACACGGGTTAGATTTGCCAACGTGGTGGAGCGAATCGAAGCATGTTGCCAGTACAGCGGCACATCCACACTCATCTCAGGGGCGAGTAAGACAATGCGCTCGCGCGCGAGGTCTTGCTGGATCATGCACTCTGGCACCATACACCAGCCGAGGTGCAATGCTGCGGCTTCGACAAAGCCTTTTGAGGTGGGAATATAATGAGTGGGTGGCTGCAACGTCTGCCCGACCGCCATTTGAATAAAGCGATTCTGCAGTTCATCCTTACGGTTAAACACCAGCATAGGTGCAGAGTTCAATGACTCGGTGGTGAGCCCTTGCGCGAAATAGCGCGCTTTAAATTCCGCTGAGGCAATGGCGTGATAGCGCATGATACCAAGGGCGTGAATATCACAACCTTGAATGGCTTTGCTATCAGAGGTTACTGCACCGAGCACACTGCCATCGCGCAGTAGACTCAAGGAATGGTCTTGATCATCCACCACCACATCAAACAAATAGCCAAATTGCTGGCTCAGCTGCGCCAACGCGGGCAAGAGCCAGGTTTCTAAGGAATCATCGTTGACCGCAATTTTCAGGCGACGCTGAGCCATTTGCTCAGGTTGGTCGAGCTGAAAATCCGCCAAGGCTTCGGCCTCTAACGTCAGCATGGGCAATACTTTACGCAATAAAGCTTGCCCCGCTTCTGTTGGCCGACAAGGCGGCTGACGCACAATCAGCACTTGGCCCAGACGGTCTTCCAAGGCTTTCACCCGCTGAGAAATCGCCGATGGTGTAACACACAAACGCTGGGCCGCACCATCAAAACTGGCCTCTTCAATCACCGCGGCAAAAGCGGCCAACTGCGGATGCACTAAACTCATCACGCCCTCCAGATTAGAAATACTTAACCATAGCAATATTTATTAAATTTACTAAGCACCTAATCGCCATCACACTAGCGGCCAGTCACTTAATCTTAGGGAATACGCCATGTTGACGGCACTTTTATCCGGCTTTACCACAGGCGCAGGTCTGATCATCGCGATCGGCTCACAAAATGCGTTTGTGCTACGACAAGGTCTGCTGCGCCAGCATATTGGCGTGATCGTCACCATCACCGCGCTTAGCGATATTTTGCTGATTTCTTTAGGCGTGGCGGGCATTGGCTTTCTGATCGAGCAATGGCCTGCTTTGATGGTGTACCTACAATGGGGCGGCGCGGCGTTTCTAGCCTATTATGGCTTGCTGGCCGCGCAACGCGCTTGGTCTGGTTCCGGTGCCTTGCACGCCACACAAAATGGCAATCAAGCATCCCTAACCAAGGTGGTGCTGACCTGCTTAGCATTTACCTTTTTAAACCCCCATGTCTATTTAGACACCATGGTGCTGCTGGGCAGCCTATCGACCCACTACCCTGGCATGGGACAAATTGCCTTTGCCATTGGCGCTTGCGGTGCTAGCGTGGTGTGGTTTTGTTCATTAGGCTTTGGCGCACGCCTACTGCGTCCAGTGTTTAATCGCCCACTGGCTTGGCGTATATTGGACGCCATCATTGCGGTGTTTATGCTGACCTTAAGCGTGACGCTAGCACTCAGTTAATCGAGGAAGACCTACCGATATGTCAGACCCTGCTCATCCGATCTTTTGGCGTAGCGCTGAACTGCCGTTTGTGGAACTGCGTTATATCGAAGATGGCCATCGCGTGCGCTACACACCGCATTCCCATGAACAGTGGTCGATCGGCGCAATCCTAGCGGGGCAAAGTTCGTTTTTATGCGGCGATCGCTTACATCAGGTTCAGCAAGGAGACTTGGTGGTCATGAACGCCCATGAGGTTCATGCCTGTAATCCCACACCCGACTCGCCTTGGTCATACTATATGCTACATGTGGACTGTGACTGGCTTGGACAAATGCTTTATCAAGCCGGTCTACAGGACACGGCTCACTGGCAAGCCACAAGACAGGATGTCATCTCAGCAGAAGACGCCTTTGCTGATCTGAAAGCGCTATGTGGCTTGCTAATGTCGAATGCCCCAAATACCCAGAAAGAGGCCACGCTCACCAGCGTCCTGTGCGAACTGTTTCAACCATGGCTAAGTAACAAGTATCCTGAAATACCTGAGACGCCAAGCCTGCTGTCACGCATTGCCTATTACTTGATTGAAAATGCCCACCAAGAAGAGGCCATTGAGGAGATTGCTCATAAGTTTGGCCTCAGTAGTGGTTACTTAACACGTCAATTTAAACGCTACTATCGGATGACACCCCATGCGTTTCGTTTAAATCGACGAGTTCAGCTCGGACAAATCGCATTGAAGAATGGTGTGTCGATTGTCGAGGTGGCGGGACAATTTGGCTTTAGTGATCAGGCCCACTTCCATCGCGTGTTTAAGGAACGCGTAGCGGCCACGCCCAAGCAATATATTGCGTTTTAAGACGCGATCACGAGGCAGCTGCCCAGCAAGCCTAACGCTAGGGTTCGATTGAGCAGTCGAATACGTTTGGGCGTGTTGAGCCATTCCCCCATCCATGCCCCAAGCAACACCCACACCATTAAAGACAGCCAGCAAATCACTAGATACAGCCCCGCAAACACCCAAATGCCCTGAGCATCCGTCGGCGCTGTATAGGCTGCAATGCCAGAAATCGAGGCTAACCAAGCTTTCGGATTAAGCCATTGCATCAAGGCCCCCAGCCAAGCCGAGGGCTGACTTTGTTGCTGCTCGGCGGACAGTTCGCCACTGTCGCGCCAAAGTTGATAACTGATAAACAGCAGGAAGGCGATTCCGGCCCATTTCAAGAACCACAGTAATTCTGGCACAGCGACAATCAGCTGCTGCAAGCCAAAACCAATCAGTAGAAACAGGGCGATAAAACCAAGGGTGGCACCAGTGACAAATTTCAGTCCGACACAAACGCCATAGCGCGCGCCACTGCTGACGCCGACTAGGTTGACAGGACCTGGCGACAGAGACGCCGCCAAGGCAAATAAGCTCATTGAAATTAGAGTCGAAATAACCATGTTATGCTCCTTACATTTAACAATGTAGAGAGCATGAAACAGGCCGTGGCCAGAGTATTGAAGAATACTGACCTGTTGTGATCAGCCGCTACAACATACCGATTACATGCCACCAGACAAAGTTCAGCGGCAATAGCAGCACAATGGTGATGACAAAGGTCACCAGACACACTTTGCTGACCACTGATAAAGGCAGTTTGCCAAGCGCCATCGCGGTAATCAACGGCGGCGCTTGATACGGCAGCAACACGGTGGAAAAGGCCATTACTTCAGACATGACAATGGTGTAGCTCGACAAGCCTGTAATCTCCGCCAAATCTCCCGCTAACGGCGTGATGATCGCGGGAATCCCAGCAAGATTGGCAATCATGCCTACTAACATGGAAATGCCCGTCATTAAGGCCAAGTTCAGGGTGTTTTCCCCTGCGGCAAAGGGTGCCACTTGGGTTAATCCTTTGACAATCGACTCGCCTAATCCGGTGTAGGCAATGGTTGCACCTAAGCCGATAATCCCCGCGGCAAAAAACAGCGGTCCGTAATTCAGATCCTTACTCAAGCATTGCTTACTGGTAAATTCCCCTGCTGGCCATAGGCAGGCAGCACAGGCAATTAAGCCAATCCAACCCGGTGAAATATGGTGCAGACTATCGGTTAACCAAGCGACAAAACACAGTACTAAGATCAGCAGCAATTGCTTTTCCTTGCTGGACAGCGTGACCTTTTCCGACGTGGCAGGTTTCACCGGATGCACCGGATCTTGGGCGGGAAACAGCCATAGAATCACAGCAATCACCAACCCGGCTTTGACCAGCCCCAGCACGGGAAAATGCAGTACTAAATAATCCCAATAGGACAGCGTCTCGCCATATAGCGCTTCACTGATACCGGATAACAGCATGTTCGGGGCATTGGCCGGCAAGATCGAAAAAGTAGGTAAGAAGGTACCAAAAGCGGCCGCAAGTAAAATACCATAGCGTCCTGTTGAGCCCTCTTCATAACCCAATTGTTCGGTAATCGCTAACACAATCGGAATCAAGAGCACTGCTCGGCCAATACCCGATGGGATTAAGAAAGCCAACAACAAGCCAAACAAGGTCGTGCGGATGATCACGCTGCGGTAGCGTTTGCCAACAATGCGAATCAAGAGCCCAGCGGCTTTATGATTTAAACCGGTAAATTGAATCGCCGCGCCAAACACCATACCGCTGAACAACAGCCAAAAGGTCGACGAGGTAAAACCCGAAAGCACCACACTGCCTGGGGCAATTTGCGTCACCGTAATCAAGGCAAACATGGCCAGCGCAGGCCAAAACTCTGGCACATAAGAAGTTGCCCATAAGGCCGCACAGAACACTAGCACTCCTAAAGTGGCTGCCTGTACGGTAGGCAAAAACAGCAGCCCCAATGCGGCACAGGCTGCAGCCGCTAAGCTAATCCCCAGCACCGGTAAAATGGGGTTCCCTGCTGTGCGATTGAGTGGTCCCGACATGTCATTATCCTTTTTATTGTTATGTGCCCTACAACATAGCAAGGCTGGTGCATTAAACGAATTCAATTATTGGCAAGAAAGATTCATTAATCGCAGTAACCCCGTGATACAGCGCAGAGGGAGATAAACACCGAGTGCATCGAGATTGGTGCTATACTGGCCACACAAACCCATCTCGTTTCGTCACTTATTCTAGAATAGTTGGCCTAGCGCCTACTTATTTGAGAGAGATATGACGTCCCTGCGACTGCGTTACCAAACCATAGAGTTTGGCAAACTTGATATCCATTTATGCACCCTACGCGATAATCAAGAATTTCACGACCCAGACGGCCTCGCTGAACAACTCGGCATTTCGTCGGCCACCTGGCCTATCTTTGGCATTTTATGGCCCTCTAGCTTGGTGTTGGCGAACCATATGTGTGACTACGATGTGGGTAAAAAGCGAGTGTTAGAACTGGGCTGCGGAATGGCATTGTCTAGCCTGCTGTTGAATAAGCAACATAAAGACATTACCGCGACGGATTATCACCCTGAGTCACATCACTTCCTCGATCGTAATACCGCCCTTAATGGTGATGAACTGATTCCCTACCAACAAGCAGATTGGGCTAGCCAAGACGACACCTTAGGTCGCTTCGATATTATTATTGGCAGCGATGTCCTATACGAAGACAACCATATCGAGATTCTGGCGAACTTTATTCAAGAGCATGCCTTACCGTCTTGTGAAGTCATTGTGGTCGATCCCGGTCGCGGCCGTAAAAACAAGCTGAGCCATAAACTCGCTAACTTTGGCTTTAGTTGTGCCCAAACCCAACCAGCCCACACCGACTATTTAGACAAGCCTTTTAAAGGCCATATTTTAAGTTACAGCCGATTGGCAAGCTAAGTTGAGGCTAGCCAAATACGAAATTTGAAAGCGCACCAAGAGCGCCCACTGTACGATGAAACTTGCTATGATGAAGACGCTCATTAAAGGTAGCCCCCTTTTATAACTAGAGGCGAAACATGGCAAAACAAAAACGCGGCATTCTCCGTTGGCTGTATTCCACCTTTTGGAAGCTGGTACTGCTGTTCGTGCTGATCTTGGTGTTGTTGCGCTTTGTGCCGCCGCCGACCACGGCGTTTATGTTGCAAAGCCCTTATCCGGTAGAACAAACCTGGGTGGACATCGATGAGCTACCGTCCCATGTGCCGCTGGCCATGGTGTCTTCTGAAGATCAGCGCTTTCCTGATCACATTGGTGTCGACTTTAAAGCCATCGGCAATGCCTTAAAAGATTACGGTGATGGCGACGGTTTACGGGGGGCCAGTACCATTACGCAACAAACCGCCAAGAACCTATTTCTCTGGTCTGGACGGAGTTTATTCCGTAAAGGACTCGAAGCAGGGCTCGCCCTAAGTCTTGAAGCGGTGTGGGGCAAAAAACGCATTCTCGAGGTCTACCTGAATGTCGCCGAATTCGGCCAAGGCATTTACGGTGTCGAAGCGGCCAGCCAGTATTATTACAAACGTCCAGCTCGAGCGTTAACCGCGAATCAAGCCGCACGATTAGCCGTGTTATTACCTAACCCACGACAGCGAAACCCAAATCGTTTAAGCCACCATTTGGCACAAAGGGTGGGCTGGATCGAACTGCAAATGCGTCAGTTGGGCCCCGACTATTTACGCCCAATTCTTGACTAACATGCTCGTGCAAATAGCGCTTGAAAATAATCGTTGATTGATCATTTTTTAACCCTATAATGCGCGTGCTTTTTGACTGCGAAAAGCACCGTCTATGGAAGCCAGATTAGGGCTTGTACACTGCTCCAAAACACGGTTTTTTAAATCGTTTTCGTAGCCGCTACGAATAAGGGGAAGTGATGAGTGATCTAATGTGGATTGGCCTGCTGATATTGTTCGGCGCGCTATTCGCCATGTCTGAAATTGGTATGGCGGCGGCCCGTAAGATTAAGCTGCGGGTCATGAGTGAAGACGGTAATGAAAAAGCGGAAGAAGTGCTGTTATTACAGCAAAATCCAGGTGCTTTCTTTGCCATGATTCAAATCGCCCTAAACGCGATTTCTATCTTAGGCGGTATCGTCGGTGAACAAGCGCTGACGCCTTATATGAAAGACATGGTCATCATGGTTTACCAAGGGCCCTTGCTCGATCAAGTCAGCTTTATGCTGTCTTTCTTGGTCTTAACCTCGCTGTTTATCCTATTTGCCGACCTACTACCGAAACGCTTAGCGATCATTATGCCAGAAGCTGTGGCCATCAAATTGGTCACGCCAATGCGCTGGATCACCTTTGTGCTGATGCCAGTGGTGTTTCTATTTAATGGCTTAACCAACGCTATTTTGCGTTTATTGAATCTGCCAACTAAGCAAGAGGAGCTGGTCACCACCGAAGACATCGTCGCTATGATGGACGCCGGTGCCGAAGACGGTAGTCTGCAAAAACAGGAATACCAGCTAATCGGTAACGTATTTGAACTGGATAGTCTGACCATCGGCAGCGCCATGACTCCCCGTGATCAGATTATTTATTTCGATGCCAACGAAAGTAGCGAAGACATCAGTCAGAAAATCATCGAGCATCCGCACAATGACTTTTTAGTCTGTGAAGGCAACCTTGATAAGATCCTCGGCGTGATTGAATCAAAAGAAATCTTGCGCATGGTGTTAAAAGGCGAAAAAGCCTGTATCCCACCGGATCAAATCGATAAAGACCTGTTCTATCTACCGGAAACGCTAACGCTTTCTGAAGCCTTAAACGCCTTTAAAGTGGCGCCGCAGCCGTTTGCCGTGGTGGTTAATGAATACGGCACCGTGGTCGGCTTGGTCACGGTAAAAGACTTATTAAGCAGTTTTATGGGCGACTTAATCACACCACAAGATGCCGAGCAGATCGTACAGCGTGACGCAGATTCATGGTTGATCGAGGGCTTAACACCGATTATCGACGTGATGCGCAGCCTTGAGATCGAAGATTTCCCAGATCGTAATCAATACGAAACCATCGCCGGCTTTGTGATTTATAAACTGAAACGTCTGCCAAAACGCACCGATGCCTTTGTTCATGAAGGCTATAAGTTCGAGGTGCTGGATTTAGAAGGCGTGCGTGTAGAACAGTTGCTGGTAACACGAGTACCATAAGCCTTCATTGATCGAAGACTTATGGTTTATGAATCTCGAACTTACCAGCCAATCCCGCGATAATAATTTCAATCTTTTAAGGTTGCTCTGTGCGCTCGGCGTGTTGCTGGCGCACAGTTATTTGGTGTTCACCGGACAGTCCCTTGCGTGGTCGTTGCTGGGCGTACGTATCGACCATCTATTTGTCACCGTCTTCTTTGCCATTAGCGGCTTTTTAATCTGCAAAAGCTTACTGCAATCAAATGATTTAAAACGTTATCTTGTTGCCCGAGCGTTACGTTTATTGCCAGCATTGCTTGCTTTATTATTGATGACCATCTTCGTTGTCGGACCGTTTTTCACGCAGGTAAGCCTGAGTGAATATTTCGCCTCTCAGCAAACCTGGGATTACTTACTCAATGCTAACCTTCTCAATATTCATACTCAATTTGAGCTCACCGGCGTATTTGCCAACGCGCCCTATCCCAGTAATGTAAACGCTTCCCTATGGACGCTTCCGATTGAAGCTTGGCTTTATATGATGACCGCTATGGTCTACTGCTTGATCGCGTTAGGCATCGAGCGGTGGCCAATCCTAAACCGAAGTGTCTTACTTGGTGTTGGCGTCTTAGGGTTACTGGGCTTAAGCGTTATCGGCCACGCCTTGCTGAAACATCGCGACGATGATGCGCAAATTATGCTGTTATTTATCTGCTTATTTTATGCTGGGGCACTTTACTATCTGACCAGAAAGCACATCATACTGCGCTATCGCTACGCGTTTGTGCTGTGGTTACTGGCACCATTAGCGTACAAAACAGCCTTCTTTAGCGCCTATTTTGCCGTCGCCATGACCTACTCTGTGTTGCTATTGGCGTATCGCCCAACTGGCTGGATTCGCCAATTTAACCGCCTCGGTGATTACTCCTACGGCGTGTATATCTATGGTTTTCTAGCGCAGCAAAGCACGCTACAGCTTGTGCCACAGGCATCCTTTCTTAGCTTTGTTTTGGCATCCAGTTTGATCACACTTTTCTGTGCCGTGGCGTCTTGGCATTGGCTGGAAAAACCTTGTTTGAAGCGCTAGAACCCAAAGCGTTTGATTAACGTATCTAAGGCCTGCATTTCTTTTAACAAATCATCTTTCATGCGCACACCTGACTGCGTCAGCTCAGCGTTGGCACTGGCATTATCTGAGATCCCCGCGATGCGTTGATTCAGCTCTTCGGAGACATTTTGCTGCTCGTCAGTGGCTGACTTAATCTGCAGATTTAGCTCATTCAGCAATTCAATAGAGCGAGTAATGCCATCAAAAAGTTCCATGGCACTTTTGGCCTGATGGGATACATCATCGGCCAATACCTGAGAATTACGCATGACCTCAGCCGCTCTACCAGAGCCATTTTGAATGCGCTCAACAACGGTCTGAATTTCAATGGTGGATTCATGCGTACGATTGGCAAGACTGCGTACTTCATCTGCCACCACCGCAAATCCTCGTCCAGACTCCCCTGCGCGAGCCGCCTCAATGGCCGCATTCAAAGCAAGTAAGTTAGTCTGTTCTGCAATGCTACGGATCACTTCCAGCACAGAGCCAATGTTCTGACCATCTTGCTCCAACGTGCTAATAACGGCAGACGCTTCATTTAACGAGCCCACTACACTATCGAGCGCAGACAGAGTTGTTTTAAGCGTATCCTGCCCACTGTAAGACTGATTTTGCACCTGTACCGACGCGGCTTGCGTTTCCGCCGCAGAGGACGCAACTTGACTAAGAGAAACACTCATTTGATGCGTCGCGGCCGCCACTTGATCGGTATCGTGGCTTTGTGCCCTCACCTTTTCATCAATAGCCTGTAAGTCTTGGCCAATCTGATGCGTCAAACGGGTCGTGGTATTGATCACGTGACTGACTTGAACCATGGCATCGTGTACCACACCGATAAAGCGGTTGATTTGCTGTCCCACCTCCCCCACTTCATCATGGCTATTAATATCGATTTTTTCCGTTAAATTGCCATGACTGCTACCCAGTTTTTCCAGCCTTGAAAGCATCGCTTGCAGAGGCATAATCACTGAGTTTTTCGCCATATACAAAATAAAGGCAGCAATAAAAAAGGTAATGCCTAAGGCCACAAATGTTGTGACCGTTACCTGACTGATGGTGTTCTCTAGGGCCAACGCCGTGGACTCAACTTTCGAATCACCGGTTTCCTCTAACTGCGTAATAAACGCCTGCATCCGATCACTGTTTGCAATCAGCGTCTCTAACTTAGCGCCTCGAGTTGCTTCAGGACTACTTAGTAGCGCCTGTTTATCTTGAGCAAACTGCTTTAAGAATTGATCTAACTGGGTGATTTGTGAGGCTTCCGCCAATTGCGCCTGTTTTAGACGGTCAAAGGCTTGCTGCATCGCAGCCGATGCATCATTTACCGCTGTTTGAGTGTCCATTAAAGAACGGTCACCAGAGGTAAATCTTTGCAGTGCAATAATCTGAGCTTGCAATTCTATTGTCCCTTCCATGGCACCATCGGCCGTGGACCATGCTGGCCCGGTAATAAATTCAAGGGTATTTACTAATTGATTTTGCCCGTATCGAGCAACGGTAGAACTTAGCAGAATCGCACACAACATCACGCCAAGTCCTAGATATAGTTTGGTTTTGATTTTCATAGTTATCATGGCTCCCAGTTCAAGAGCGTATGGATGGGGTATTGCTTAGGTTTAGTTGGCAATGCAGAAATTCTCAATTTAGCTAGGATAAAATATCAGCAAGGAGGCAACCCGAAAGCAAAGATTTCTAAAGGAACTCTGAGCTGATAATGCTAAAATCCCCGCAAATTGTTCGCACATCAGACAGGCCTGCTATGACCGTTCTTTTAATGACTCCTCCTATGACTCAGTTGAATACTCCGTACCCAGCGACGGCGTATCTCACGGGCTTTTTGCGCTCTCGTGGTTACGATGCGGTGCAACGCGATCCAGCGATTGAGTTGTTCTTGGAAATGATGACAGCGCAGGGCTTGGACATTATGCGTCAGCATGTGGAAGAGAACTTCGAGTCCTTCGATGACGATGAGCTACCGGATGCGATTTATACTTTCCTCGCCGAGTTTGATCGCTATCGTCTATGTGTTGAGCCAGTGATTCGCTTTTTACAGGGCAAGGACTCCAGCCTTGCCATGCGCATTAACTCGCGCCGTTTTCTACCCGAAGGCCCTGCGTTCGATGTGATCGAGCAGATGGAAGCGGTATCCGGCGATGTACTGAAAAGCGCCTTTGGTAATCTAGGCGTACAGGACAAGGCCAAGTACTTAGCAACCTTATTTATCAACGACTTATCTGCCGTGATTACGCAAGGGGTTGATCCTTACTTTGAGGTGAGTCGTTACGGTGAGCGCTTAGCCGCCGCCAACCCAACCTTTGATGATCTGTACGATACGCTGATGGGTGAATCGAGCTTTAGCTCAGAAATTCTTGAGCAGTTGGTGGAGGTTTACCTTGAAGAAACCCAACCCAGCGTGGTCGCGCTGACGGTGCCCTTCCCTGGCAATATGCTGGGCGCGCTACGCATTGCACAAACCTGTAAAGAGATTAACCCCGATATTCCGATCGTGATGGGCGGCGGCTTTGTGAATACGGAGCTGCGCGCGCTGAAAGACACCCGCGTGTTTGAGTTTGTCGATTTTATCTGTGTCGACGATGGCGAGCGCCCGTTTATGACCTTGCTGGATTACTTTGATGGTAAGTGTGAGGTCGATGACTTAGTACGTACGTATTTCCTTGCTGAAGACCAAGACGGCGAGCCGTTTGTTTACTTCAATGACAACAAAGACCTAAAAGACATTCCACAAACGGAAGTGGGCGCGCCAGTGTATGACGGCTTGCCCCTGACCGAGTATTTGTCCCTGTGTGAAATGCTCAACCCCATGCACCGTATCTGGAGCGATGGCCGTTGGAACAAGCTCACCATCGCCCATGGCTGTTACTGGAAGAAGTGCAGCTTCTGTGATGTAAGCTTGGATTACATCGAGCGCTACGACTATGCAGGCGCCGATATCTTGGTGGATCGTATCGAACAATTGATCGAAGAAACCGGTCAGACCGGCTTCCACTTTGTCGATGAAGCAGCGCCACCTAAAGCTTTGTTTGCCCTAGCGGAACGCTTAATCGAGCGTGGCGTGGTAATCAGCTGGTGGGGCAATATTCGTTTTGAGAAAACCTTCACGCCAGAGAAATGCCAATTGCTGGCGGACTCAGGCTGTATCGCTGTCAGCGGCGGTTTGGAAGTGGCCTCGGATCGTCTACTGAAACTGATGAAAAAAGGCGTCAGCGTCGAGCAAGTGGCTCGCGTTACCAAAGGCTTCAGTGATGCAGGCATCTTGGTGCACGCCTACTTGATGTACGGCTTCCCAACACAAACAGAGCAGGAAACTGTTGATGCGTTAGAAATGGTGCGCCAGATGATGTCCCACGGTTGTTTCCAATCGGCTTACTGGCACCGCTTCGCCGCCACCATTCACAGCCCAATTGGTATCAACCCAGAAGAATACGGCATCACCTTGGCTGAGCGCCCTGAAACCCTATTCGCCGAGAACGATGTGGACTTCTTTGACCCAACTGGTACTGACCATGACATGCTCGGTAATGGCCTACGCAAAGCCCTGTACAACTACATGCATGGCATTGGTTTTGATCAGCCGATGAGCTTCTGGTTTGATCAATCTGTGGCACGCCCCACAGTGAAAAAAGATCTAATCAGCAAAGCCTTTAGCAACTTGATCGCAAGTGCTTGATCTATTTAGATTACTCATTTCAACTGGCTAACAGAATACAAGACAAGCGCGGCTAAATCCGTCACTATGGAACCAATGTACACATTGGTTATCAATAGGATGCAGCATGACCGCGCTTAACCTTGATCGTATTTTTGATCAACTCTTTCCCATTTGTCGCTCCATCACTGGCCCCGGCATTACTCAATCACTGCATATTCTAAAGGAGTATATGCCTTTAGAAATCAAAGAGGTGGCAACCGGCACCCAAGTCTTTGATTGGCAAGTACCGCAAGAATGGGCGCTGGAACACGCTGCGTTGTACGACATGCAGGGCAATGAAATCTTCTCGACCGAAGACTCCAATCTGCATGTATTAAACTTCTCTGAGCCTTTTTCCGGTGTGGTATCGCAACAAGAGCTGTTCGCTCATTTGCACTCTATCCCAAGTCTGCCCAACGCCATTCCCTATGTGACCTCTTATTACAAACCACGTTGGGGACTGTGCGTTTCTGAAGAGCTGAAGCAAACGCTAAGAGACGCCTCTTATCGTGTTGAAATCAAAACGAAAAAGTTCGATGGTGCGCTACGTTATGGGGAATACTTCCTGCCGGGTGAAAGCCAAGAAACGGTACTGATCAGCACCTATTTGTGCCACCCAAGCATGGGCAACAATGAACTATCTGGGCCGCTGGCTATGTTGGGGGTATATGAAAAGCTGGCACAGCAGAGTCAGCGTTACTACTCCTATCGTTTCGTGGTCGTACCAGAAACCATTGGCTCGATTAGTTATCTCGCTACCACAGACAAACAAGATCTTGAGAAAATCGTTGGCGGTATTGTTTTGACTTGTTTAGGAGGCCCGCACGAGAAAGTGAGCTTTAAGCTAAGCCGCCGCGATTGGTTAGACGACAGCTCTAGTATCGACCAGTTGGCCCGTTTATTTGCCAAGGCTGATGCTGAGTATTACGAAGTACGCGAATTTACCCCGACCTCCGGCTCCGATGAGCGTCAATACTGCTCACCTGGTTTGAATTTACCGGTCATCCAAGCGGCCCGTACCGTTTATGGTAAGTTCCCTGAATACCACACCAGCCTAGATAATAAGGCCTTGACCAGCATTGCTGCGATTGAAGACTCGATCGAAAAATTAGCTCTATTTATTGATTGCTTTGAGCTAAGCCATAGGAAGTTGAGATCAACAGTGATGGGCGGTGAGCCCATGTTGGGCAAGCATGATTTGTATCCCACCATGAACGGCCCTATGACCAACAAGTTGTCCAGCGATAATGCCCTCGACTCTCGTGCCCAGCTCAATCTATTACTGCAGTTGCTGTCGCTCTTTGATGGCCATCGAACCCTTGTCGAGGCCGTAGAAAAGCTCGATTGCAGTGTGATGAATGCCATGCCAATAGTCCAACAACTACTTCTGAAAGGTATTTTGGAGAAAGATTCATGAGTTTTGTGTTTATTTCCGGCGACCACCCACGACACCGTTTTATGGCCTCTCAGCTGGCCAAGTCTGGGCACATGAAAGCCTGGGTCATAGAGCAACGCGAGAACTTCGTACCGACGGCACCGGCCCACTTGGCCGAAGATTTACAAGCGCTGTTTAATCAACACTTTCAGCTACGAGAAAGTGTTGAAAATAGTTGGTTCCAATACGAAGACTTAGCACTGCCCACACTGCATACCTCCCATGCGGATCTAAACAGCGCAGCGACGATCGACTTCATTCAGCAATTCTCGCCGGATCTGGTGCTAAGTTATGGCTGTCATAAATTAAGCGATGCCTTTATGACCTCTATTGGTAGCACTTTTTGGAATACCCACGGCGGCTTGTCGCCAGATTATCGTGGCACCATTACGCATTTTTGGCCAAGTTACTTTTTAGAGCCACAGATGACCGGCATGACGCTACACGAAACGACGCCGGAACTGGACGGTGGTGGTATTATTTTCCAAACCGCCGCGCCCATGGTTCGAGGCGATTCGCTGCATCAGCTAGCGGCGAGAAATGTCGAGATCTACGCCACTGAGCTAGCAGAAAAGCTCACCGACCTCGACTTTAGCAAGCTACCTGCGGGCATCACCCAAACCCACTATGGCAAGGTATTTCGCTCTTCCGATTGGCGCCCAGAGCACCTTCGTTTAATTTACGAGGTGTACCAAGATAAAATCGTCGACGCCGTATTGGATGGCCAGATTAAAGGGCGAGAACCCACCTTGGTCTGCGTCTTCTAGAGCCCTATTCCCATAAGCCTTCAATCTCGCAAGGGTCTACTGTGTAATGTGGATCCTTGCTCCACTTAGTTTGCTTCGCTTTAAAATCGAATAGCACTCAAATCGCTATTTTCGCCATTACTCACTCCTTTTAAGTGGTTTAATTTTCCTTTAAAAGCAGTCACTTTTAGCTCTGTTACAACCCTATTTGAGGGTAAAAAATTCACCCTTATGCCGTTCCACTCAGTGGAACAGTTTGCATTTTCCCGTTTACCTTTTGCCACTTGCTGGCAATGATCAATGCATCCGTTACACGGCTGAGCGGCTTATGGCCGCACTTAGATGTCTTCCCAATAAAAATAACAGAGTGGACTCAGATGATGATCAAACAACTCTCTCAATGCGCCCTTTTATCTCTTGGTTTGGTGGCGTTGCCAGCGCTGGCAAAAACTCAAGTCATTACCCTTGGCACGGGCACCCCAGTGACCAACCCTGAACGGGTCGGCTCGGCCACCGCCGTGGTCTACAACGATAAAGCCTACCTCTTTGATATCGGCCCAGGCGCCGTACATCGCACCATTCAAGCGGCAGCCAAGGGCTTTCCGCAACTGCATCCGACCAAAATCGAAAACCTCTTTATCACCCACTTACACAGTGACCATATTTTGGATTACGCCGAATTAGCCTCTACCCTGTGGTGGCGTCGAGATAACCAGATTTCCGTGTTTGGCCCAAAAGGCATTCAAGCCATGACCGACGGCTACTATGAAATGCTGCAGGTGGATTTGGATCTACGTTTGCACGGCTTACAACCGGTGAAAAATCCGGAACTGTATAAAACTAAAGTGACCGAATACGAGCACGGCGGCTGGGTATTCCAAGATGGCGATGTCACCATCGAAGCGTTTGATGTACCCCACGGCGATATTGAGCCAGCCTTCGGCTACAAGATCACCACACCGGATAAAAGCATCGTTATTTCTGGCGATACCGGCTACAGCGAGAAGTTGATTGAAATGGCCAAAGGGGTCGATATTTTGGTGCACGAAGTGATCAATGATGAAGCCTTGAAAAAGGTCTCACCCGCGTGGCAAAACTATCATTCCCAAGCCCATACTCCAGCGGCGGAGCTGGCCAAAGTCGCCAACGCCGCACAGCCCGGCTTACTGGTACTGACCCACTTACTGTTCTATGCTGAGCCAGTGGAATCCACTGCCGAGCAAGTCCGTCAGCACTACGATGGCAAGGTGGTGTTAGCCAATGACTTGGATGTATTTGAATAGTTAACGAGCGCCTAATATGACTTTAGCCCTTGATCGTGGAATCCAAATCTTAGCAGAGCTGGGTAATGCTCAAGGGCTAACATTGTCAGAAATAGTAAAACGTACCGGCATTCCCAAAAGCACTACGCATCGGCTGTTAAAACGTTTATGCGAGCAAAACCTCGTGCGTCAAAACCTGCTTGATCAACGCTATCGCAGTAATGTGCTGCTACCTCAGCAATCCGAAGTGCATATTCCCCCTGCTGAGCAGCCGTTAATTGAAATCATTTGCCAAAATACCGAAGCCCTAACCGATCAAGTCTTGTGGCCATCGGATATTTTTATGCCCATTGGCAATCAACTCATTCTCGTTGAAAGCACGCGTGCACTGACCCGCCTGCATATCGCCCACTGCCGCATTCAAACCAAGGTCGACATACTGCGCTCCGCTGCGGGACGGGCGTTACTTGCCTTTAGTGAACCAGAAGACAGCGAGCGCTATCTGCAACAGGCCTGGAAAGAACCCAGCCACAGCTCTCGCGAGCAACGTCTGTTTACGGAAGCATGGCCGAGAATGCACGAGCAAATACGCCAGCAGGGCTATGCCTTTCGTGCCCCCACTTACTTTGGCGAACGCAGCAGTGGTGACGAACTCCGCGCCATTGCCGTGCCAGTGATCACAGATGGCAAAGTCCGCGCCTGTATCAACCTAGTCTGGCCTAAACTGTTCGCCAGTGAAGCCGCCTTTGCCAAGGATTATGCAGCCCCGCTACTGCAAACCGCCGCCGATATTAGCGCTCAATTAGGACACGTTTAGCTGATCGAATCCGGCTCCATTTTTGAGTGCCTGTGTTACGCTTCAATAAAGGAAAATGGTTCTTCCGCTAATAACAAAACATTAGGACGGTGCTATGCAGGTGGGTGATTCTTCTATTGTGTTGCTAGGGATCGCGTTGTCTTTGGGGCTATTGATTGGCGTTGAACGCGGTTTTAAATATCGTGATCAAAAAGACGGCGCTCGGGTCTCCGGCCTACGCACCTATGGACTGACCTCATTGCTGGGTGCTGTGTCCGCGATGCTGGCTGAGCAACTGGGTAGTTTTCTGCTGGGCGTATTTTTTATTGGTTTAGCCATCGCTTTAACCGCCTCTTACGTGGTCAATAGCACCCGCGAGCATTCCTCCCTGACCTCGTTAATCGCCTCGCTGTTGGCCTTTTGTTTTGGTGCCATGGTGATGGTGGGCTACGTCATCGAAGCCGCCTCTTTAGCCGTGATCACCACCCTTTTACTCAGCCTGAAAGGCGAATTACATCGCTGGCTATGGTTGATTGAAAAGAAAGAACTGTGGGCTGCGCTAGAACTGCTGATCATGTCAGTAGTGATTTTATCGGTGATTCCCGATGAAAATATGGGACCGTGGAACGCGCTGAACCCGTATGAGATCTGGTGGATGGTCATCCTGATCTCGAGTATTTCCTTTGTCAGCTATTTCGCGATGAAATTCGCGGGCGCGCGCAAGGGCATCATGGCCACTGCCTTATTTGCCGGCTTGGCCTCATCTACCGCATTAACCTTGCAGTTTTCAAGGATGGCGAAACAAGTCCCGCCCGCTGCACCGCTCTTGGCCGCTGGGGTACTGTTTGCCTGTGGCACCATGTACCCGCGCATTCTCTTGGTCGCCAGTGTGATTAACCCAGACATTCTGCCGTTACTGGCGATCCCCACATTAACCATGGCCGTGCTGACCTATATCCCAGCGCTTTGGTTGTGGTACCGCGGTAACCAAATGGTGCCTGAAAACGTGGCGCCACCGGCGTCGCCGTTATCGCTGTGGTCAGCATTAGGCTTTGGCGCCTTGTTAGCGGGGATTTTGCTGCTCAGTAGCGGCCTGCAGGCGACGCTGGGAGATGCGGGGGTGCTCATCTTAGCGGCAGCGTCCGGTGTTGCCGATGTGGATCCGATTAACCTGTCCTTATCCGGCATGAGCCGTGAAGGCTTAGCATTAGATACAGCGGTATTAGGGATTGTTATTGCAGCAACCGTAAACGGTCTGTTGAAAGCAGGCATGACCGGCGCCATTGGAGGAAAATCCATGTTTCAACGCGCCAGCATACCTTTGATATTCACCAGCGCGGTGGGATTAGGGTTGGCGGTCGCCCTCTAGCTTATTCAAAGCCAAATAAGCGTGCCGCATTGCGCCAGAAGTACTTCTCACGCACGCTTGGTTCTGGGAACCAGTCCTCCGCCAACATCAGCAAGGTGCCATAGTCCATACGCTGTGGTGCCAGCAAAAATGGCCAATCAGAACCCCAAAGCACGCGATCTTCGCCAAACGCATCGAAAAGCGCCATGACATATTCTTTCGTGTCGTTAAACGGAAACCCTTGTTTTGAAAACTTGGCCATGCCGGAAAGTTTGATAAAGTGTTCGCTTTGCTCGGCTATCGACAGCAAGGCTTGAAAGGCATCGGAGTCCATGCCCTTATCCAGTTCAGGTCGACCGCAGTGATCAATCACCACTGTCGCTGGGGTGCGCTTTAATAAGGCTTCAAACGCTAACAGTTGATCGCCTATGATTTGGATTTGCGCCATCAGCCCCACTCTGTGCAAGCGTTCCATCAAGGTTTCGGCATGGGCAAAATGCTCCACCCCATAAAAGGCCACGTTAAAGGTGACGCCCACAATCCCCGCCGCTTTCAGGGCGAGTAATGTGTCATCGGTAACGTCTTTGGACACCACAGCCATACCTTTAAAGCGGCCATTAGAGCGCTGGATAGCATCCAACAAGGCACGGTTATCATCTTCGCCGTAACCAGAGTTGGGGCCGATCACCAAGGCATGGGAGACGTGGTAGGCATTTAATACCTGTAAAAAGTAATCCGCTGGGCTGATTTCGTGGCCTTGAGGATGGTAGCGATCCGGTTGATAAGGGAAGTTTTCAGGGTCAAACACATGGTTATGACAATCAATTTTACGCTCTAACAACACAGACACAGCACACTCCATAGGCCAGCTAGAAAATCTAGCAGGCAGTCTGCGCTTGATGCCCTCGCACGTCTAGTTATGAGACATATTTTGAATATGGCTGGGAAGATTTTGGATTATGAAGCATTGCCCTAAACACCTTAATCAAGGACACTCCAAGCTATTTATTTCATTCTAATAAGGCTCTCACTGTGTCACCTATCTATCGCAAATGGCTGTTGCTTACTTTGCTACTAAGTAGCCTTGTTAGCGCTTTAATACTTATCGCCGCGGTTTGGCTTAATCGCCAGTTTGCCCTCTTCACAGAGCTTGAACCGCTTCACCTTTGGTTGCTAGCAAGCTTTTTAGTGAGTCAAAACTTGATTGTCTTACCTTGGCTGTACTGGCTTGACAAGCGTAAAGCCATTAAGGGAAATAAAGAGCGCATCCCCGAACGGATTTTGCATTTGGCCGCCTTGTTCGGGGGAGGTTTTGGCGCCTTGTATGCCCAACAACGCTATCGCCATAAAACACAAAAGCCACTATTTAAATTCACCGCGTGGCTGGGCATAATCTCAGTTTGCGGCTTGATTTACTTTGGCTGGTTAGCCGATACAAAATTATTTTAGTCTTTCTTAAAATAAAGATTGACTCGGTAAACTGCTGTCTATATATTGAACACCAGCTAGAAAGTTTGCGTGTTTAAGTCCTCGTTACGTAGTGTTATATAAAGTAGTCCTTCGTCTTGTAAGATCTAAAATATTGTCTATTTCTCCGCTACACCCGCCTCTTGCAGGCTCTTTTATTTTTTATCTACAGGATATCTATTATGTCTACTAAAACGACTGGTACAGTTAAATGGTTCAACGAAACTAAAGGCTTCGGTTTCATTCAACAAGACAACGGCCCTGATGTATTCGCTCACTTCCGTGCGATTCAAGGCAATGGCTTCAAAACACTAGCTGAAGGCCAAAAAGTTGAGTTCGTTGTAACTCAAGGCCAAAAAGGCCCACAAGCTGAGAACATCGTTGTACTTTAATTTTTAATTAAAGTTACACCCTAAAAAGGGGCGCTACCACAAGGTAGCGCCC
Source organism: Marinomonas sp. HM11-D (assembly GCF_057626615.1). Taxonomy (NCBI): domain Bacteria; kingdom Pseudomonadati; phylum Pseudomonadota; class Gammaproteobacteria; order Oceanospirillales; family Oceanospirillaceae; genus Marinomonas; species Marinomonas sp. HM11-D. The sequence goes on from NZ_JBMMKT010000010.1 coordinate 37,112, forward strand.
CTTTTTATTCGTGCCAAATTAAATATAGGCTTCGACTATGTCGGACAGCTCCCTAGATTGGCGAGACAGCTGTTCACCTTCTTTATCCACTGAGTTCACAGTCGCTAAAGTTGCTTCAGCCAAAGATGAAATGGCCGAAATATTATGCCCCATCACATCTGCGGTTTGCGCCTGTTCTGTAGAGCCTGCGGCAATCTGAGCACTCATTGAAACGATGCCCTCCACCGCATGCGTGATCGATGCCAAGGAGTCCTCCACCTGTGACGTGCTGACCACGCCTCGCTGTGCGTATTCACTACTGTGTTGCATATGAACGACGGCGTCTTTCACACTATTACGCAAGGACTCAATCAAGGCTTGAATCTCCTCGGTTGAATCATGAGTACGCTGGGCAAGTGAGCGAACTTCATCGGCCACTACGGCAAAGCCTCGGCCACTTTCACCCGCTCTAGCTGATTCAATCGCCGCATTAAGCGCTAACAAGTTGGTTTGTTCTGCAATACTTTGAATCACATCCACCACCGAATCAATACGAGCTGTCTGTTCGCTGACGGTAGTCACTGCTTGACTCGAATGATGGATAACTTTTTCCAGTTCATCAATCGCTAAGCGTGTTTGCTGTACTACGGTATGCCCTTGTGCGACAGCAGCTTGAACGCGATTGGTTTGCTCCGCTGTGGTCTCAATATTCTGCGCCATTTCTTGTGCGGTCGCTGCCATTTGCTGCGCCGCAACAGCGGCTTGAGAGGACTCTTCCTGCTGTTTGGTGGCATTGGCTCGCGCCTGCTCCGTCAATTGCGCATTGATCTCTGTGGCTGAATGCAGGTCACGGCTGACACGTTGAATGCCTTGAAATTCGTTCTGCAGTTTACCTATAAAACGGTTAAAGCTTGAACTTAGCTCCGCAATTTCATCATGCCCTTTGATATCCAAGCGTTGCGATAAGTTTGCTGAACCTGCAGCAATATTATGTAGCTGAGCCCCGACGACATTGACGCGCTTAGAAACACTGATAGCAATGAATACAATCATAGAGACGCCAAACAATACCGCTGCCACCAACATCGCAGTTAAGGTCCAAGCTAGATTTACAATAAAACGTTTCTGCGTTTGCTCAAGTAAATCAAGGAGGATGTCAAAAGTGCCTTCTGTTTGATGAACTTGCTGACGCATATTGCCCATCACCCCGTCATTTTCACTCAGCCCAATTTGCTGGCTTTTTTGCACTAACGCTTGGAAACCTGCACGGTAAGCTTGAATAAAGTGCGAAATCTTTTGTTGTGACGCACTGTCTAAATCCGCTTGCGCTAACAAGCTCTGAAAGACAGCGATACTTTGCTCATGTTTCGTAACATAGCCAACATCGGAACGCAGCATAAAATCTTTCTCATGACGTCGCAGCGTCAACATCGCCACTTCCAGATCACTTTTGCCTAACGCTTTAATCGCTACTTCAGCATCGTGTACGGCTTGGCGTAACTTGCCACGCAAACCAAGCGTCTCCGTTAATCCCATTTCCTCACGCATCTGGCTAATCGCCAGAAATGCGTTGCGATAGGCCGCAAGGTAACCTTGCAAGTCACGTAAGTTTTCAAACACTTGCTCTTGATCAATCAGCGGTGAGCGCTGGATATGCGCTAAATCCGCCATCAATAGTTGGTAATTCGCTTCAAACTGTTCAACGTAGCGAGCCTCGTTTCGACTTAAGAAATCTTTTTCGTCTTTACGCAGATGCAGCATACGCTTTTCACTGTTTTCAAGCGTCTGGTTCAGCTCGAACAAGTCCTGCACCTTGCCCGACTCAATGTAGGTAAACACAGCAATAGACAGTAAAGTCAGGCCAACGATAAAAGCGGCAAGGAAAAGTTTGTGTCTTATCGACCCAGATATATGACGCATTACTAGCACTCCCTCTCACATCCCAAATGAGTGATTTGGGCGGCGATTATAAGTAACAGCAGGCGCTAGATAATGACCGTTTTATGACCAAGGCATTTTTATAAATATCTTTTATGATGGCTTGATATACATCATTAAAGCCACTTACATAAGCAAAACCTTGAATAAAATAAACCCACCCAACAGCGAAAAAAACACGCCACACAGCAGATCAATATAACGACCTGCGTTCAGCATTTTGCGCTGTAAACTGGGGCGAGTCAGTAGCCACGCCAAAGAGGCGAACCAGAAAAGCGATAAGCTCCAGATAATCGTCAGCGCTAGTCCTTTCCCGCTCAGTGACATGCTGATAGGGATTAAACTCGACATGAGACTGGCAAAGAACACTAAAGCTTTGGGGTTTAGTAGGTTGGTTAAAAAACCTTTTACAAACGCTTGGCGCTTGCTCGCTAATAGGACGATATTTCCCCCCATTGTTTGTGGGGCAACATGCCAGTGTTTGTATGTGGCCGACAGAGCTCCGACACCTAAATACAGCAGGTATAGTCCACCCGCCGTTTGCAGCAAAGCAAACAGCAACGGCTGTTGCTGCACCAAGTAACTGATCCCAGTCATACTAAAAATCGCATGAGTTAAGATGCTTAAGGACAAACCCAAGGCAATGTACAAGCCAGTTTGTCGACCAAAGCGTGCCGCGTTTTGCACCACTAAGGCAAAGTCAGGCCCTGGGCTCATCAGGGCCACTAAATGCACCGCAGCCAAGGTGATGAGGATATGTGTTTCGTTCATTATTGTTCTCCCATAAGGAGATCAGTGTGCCTGAATTAGGCACAGCAACGCTTGTACAAAACTGACAGCTAACGCACTTCCGAAGGCGATACGCCAAACGCTTGTTTAAAGGCTTTGCTGAAATGGGCCTGATCATAAAACCCCACTCGCTGCGCTACCTCCGTCCCCGACAGCTTGGCCTTGATCAGTTTCATCGCTTGCTCTAAGCGCAGACGAGTCAGCCAAGCATAAGGTGTCATCCCCATGGTCGCTTTAAAATGGCGTTGAAATTGTGTTGGGCTAAGGTCACACAGGGCCGCTAACTGCGCCAGTTGTATCGGCTCCGCTAGGTTGGCCAAAAGGTAGTCTCGCAAACGCTCAATGGTTAAACGTCCCAATGGCAAGACGACTTCAGGTTGGCGCTTGGCATAGCGTTCCAGCAACGGCTGAAAACCTTCATAAGGCAAGCAATCTTGCGCTAATTGCGCCAACTGGTTTTGACGCAGCGCTTGATGAGCTCGAACCAAAGAACAGAAGACATAGGGATCTTGAATCACTGGCTGTAGAAAGCTTAAACAACTGTCTGCACTTGCATCGTCGAGCTGTTTGGCAAACCAACTGGGATCAATGGCAAACACTTGGCTTTGGTAGCCAGATTCGCTGCTAGAATGGCCGTCATGCAGCTCATCTGGTGGCATCACCACCAAATCCCCTGGCCCTACATGATAGCGTTGGCCTAAATAGGTAAATTGTTGCTGCCCCTCAAGGATCAGCCCAAAGTGATAGTCCAAATGATAATGGCGCGAAAAAGCAAAGCTTTGATAATGCCCTTCAATTAGACCGACCGCCTGATCCGAGGTGCTGAAATAGTTCACTTTATCCATTTCGACTCGACCTCTTTTCTTCTGCCAGCATAGCTGATTAGTATCTCGCTAACCTTGTAAAAAACTGACATTTTGTAAATCGACTGGCACACCGCGGCATCGTCATGCAGACTTAGGTCATATTTGAATTGCAGTATCTTAGGGCTTTATATGCTTGCCGCCATTATTCGAGTTTCCACCTCATTCGCGCTACTCGCCGCTTACGCGACCTCGACCATTGCCTTGGCCCAAACCGATGCGGAAAGCTTCTTTGAAAAAATAGACACGCTACAAGCGTCCCACGCATCCAGCGCTGAACGTATAGCCGCCCTAAGCGACCTGTTTCAGGGGGCTCCTTATGTGGACGGAAATCTGGGGGAAGGTTCAACTGGAAAATACGATCGTGATCCCTTGTATCGCTTTGATGTGTTCGACTGCACCACGTATGTGGAAACCATCTTAGCCGGCGCACTCTCCAATTCTGCCAAGGACTTTGCCAGCAATATGCAGAAGATTCGCTATCAAGATGGGCAAGTCTCGTTTGTCAGTCGTAATCATTTTGCCAGCGCCGATTGGATTCCTAACAATCAGTGGCTACTGACCGATATCACCGCCGAGGTAGGACAAGCACAAACCCTCAGCGCCACGACCTTGATTGATAAACCTGCCTGGTATCAGATGATGTCCGACAGCCGCTTACAAGGCTTACCAGAGGATGCTGAGCGTGACACTTTGCTGCAAGCGCTGCATCAGGAAGGCACGCGTTTTCACCCACAAACCGTGACTACGCCTTATGTTCCCCTAAGTGCTGTCTATCAGGGCGACAGCATCAACCAAGCTTTGCTCGATCGTATCCCTAGCGGCAGCATCATCAGCATGGTGCGCCCTGATTATGATGTGAAAAAATGGATCGGCACCAATTTGAATATTACCCATCAATCCATTGCTCTACGCAAAGATGGTCAGCTGTTTCTGCGCCATGCCAGCCAGCTGAAAAAAGAAGTGACTGACGAGGATTTTATCGCCTACTTCGAGAAATACCGCACCAGTGCAACACTGAAAGGCTTTAACGTGCAACAACCGAATTTCTAGAGAGCACAAAAAAGCCGCTCCAAGTGACTTTCACTATACCTTGCCCTTGGTAGAGCGTCGTTTTCAGACCCGCCTTGAGTCTTCCCCTTTCTTGCTTAGCACGTTACATTGAATGGCACTGGCGAAAGCATTCGCCAATCAATCAAGCATGATAAGAACAATAAAGATGGCGATGAACGAACAACGGAATGAACGCCCCACTCCGGCTCAGGCAAACGATCTGGCGATTTTGATCGTCGACGATGAAGCAGGGATTCGGGACTTTTTAAAACGTGCGCTGAGTAAGCTCTATCAGGTGGTCGACTGTGCTGAGTCGACTCAACAAGCAGATCAGTGTCGCCTCGAAAAGCATTACGACTTGCTGGTGGTGGACATCTGTATGCCGGAGCGTTCTGGGGTGGAATGGATCCAGACCTTACGCGATTCGGGTAACCACGGCGACGTAATTTTTATGACCGCCTTTACCGATATGAACCACGCCATTGACGCCCTACGCCTAGGTGCCAGTGACTTGATACTAAAACCCTTTCGCATTGAGCAGATGCGCGCCGCAATAAAGAAAACCCTCGATCATCGCCGATTGTCGCGGGAAAACTTCGTTTTACAACGCCAACTGAACGGCCAGCAAACGCCCCTATTAATTGGTCAAAGCCCTGCGATGCAAACCTTAAACAAACTGATTGAGCGCATCGCACCTGCGCCTTCAGCCGTTTTATTAGAAGGTGAAAGCGGCACTGGCAAAGAATTAGCCGCGCGCGCCTTGCATCAACTTAGTGGCCGACAAGGTGCCTTTGTGCCAGTGAACTGCGCAGCTTTAGCACCCGAACTGATGGAATCAGAGCTGTTTGGTCACGTCAAAGGCGCTTTCACCAGTGCCCACCAGTCACGGGAAGGCCTGTTTAGTTACGCTGACCATGGCACCCTGTTTCTCGATGAAATTTCAGAAATGCCCTTGGCCATGCAAGCCAAATTATTGCGCGTGTTGGAAGATGGCCGCATTCGTCCGCTGGGTACCGAGCGCGATAGACCGGTGAGTGTTCGGATCGTGGCAGCTTCCAATAAGCACCTCGCCGATGAAGTTCAGCAAGGCCGCTTTCGCGAAGACTTGTTCTATCGCCTTAATGTGTTGCAATGCCTACTGCCACCGTTGCGAGAGCGGCTCGACGATCTACCGCTGTTAACCGAGCACTTGGTCAAACGCTTAAGCCAAGAGCTCGCCATGCCACCAGTCCAGTTTACTGAGCAGGATTTTCACTTGATGCGCCAACAGCGCTGGCCGGGGAATATTCGCGAGCTGAAAAACCTTGTGGAGCGCTGCTTATTATTGAACATGAACGCCCATGAACTGCTGCAACGGCCTTCTCCTAGCGACTCAGTATTCAATGGTTTTCCATTAGACTGGACGCTACAAGAGGTGGAACTGAATCATATCGAGCGAGTACTTAGCGCTCACGGCGGCAATAAAACTCAGGCGGCGAAACAGCTAGGTATTACTCGCAAAACCCTCGACCGTAAACGCCAATCAAGCAGTGATGAGTGCGACGCCCTTGACTAAAGCACCTTGGTCACGTCGCCGTAATAGCCTGCGCTACCGCTTATTGCGACTCACCCTGTTTCCCTTGCTGTTGATTCTACCAGGCGTCATTGGCTTGGCTTACTTATGGAGCCAGGAAGTCGGCTACCGCCAATTATTAATGAAGGCCAACACTGACCTTGCGGTGGCTCATGAGGCCTTTATCACTAACCAACAACAGCATCTGACACGCCTCTCCCTGCTTGCCAGTGATTACCGTTTTCGCCCTGCATTACTGCGTTACAGTGAGCCCAGCTCGACTAAAGAAGACGCGTTAGCTCTATTAGAAAATGAGCTAGCTCGTGCCGCTGGGGTCGATTATGTGCGTGTGTTGAATTTAAATGGCTGTGAACTAACTACATCGAATTGTCGTTATCCTGCTGGGCCACTGGCCGCGAAAGCTCTCTCACAAGGGCCAGTGAGTGGCGTGCAGATTTTCACACATGAACAGCTACTAGAACTCTCAACTACCTTAGCCGCTCAAGCTCAGGTGACGTTAGCAACGTCTACAAAGGGTCTAGAACAACGGGGCATGATGCTGCATTTAATGCAGCCCTTGTTGAATGATCAAGGTCAAGCCATCGCTCTGCTCGCCGCTGGCGTACTGATGAATGGCAACTTTGAGTTGGTCGATCAAATCCGCTCAACCGTCTATGGTCCCGGCAGTTTACCCGACAATGTAGTGGGCACGGTGACGCTCTTTTTAGGCGATGTGCGCATCAGCACCAACGTGCCCCACCCCAGCGCCCCGCAGCTGCGGGCCTTAGGGACACAAGTGTCAGCTCAGGTGAAATCTCAGGTATTAGAGCAAGGTCAGCGCTGGCTCGATCGAGCCTTTGTGGTCAACGATTGGTATATCTCCGCCTACGAGCCAGTATTGGATGTGAACGGTAAACGCGTCGGTATGCTCTACACTGGCTTTCTCGAAGCGCCCTTCCTCGAGAGTTTCTATATCTGGCTAGAGTTATTGCTCTGGCTGTTTGTCGCGGTGTTACTGTTTTGTATCGCCATTACCATTCGCGGGGCGCGCGCCATTTCCAAGCCGTTAGAGCGTATGGCGGACGCCATGGACCGAGTACGTGATGGTGCGCGACAGCCTTTATCTATTGGGCAATCAACGGATGAAGTACAACAACTGGCACTGCACTTTAATGAAATGCTGGCGCAGCTCGATGCCCAACATCAAGCGATCCAACAGGCGTCAAATCAGCTAGAAGAAAAGGTTCATGAGCGCACCCACGCCTTAAGCCAGCGTACCGAGGAATTACAACAACACATTGCCTTATTAGATCGCACCCGCGAGCAGTTAATCGAACAAGGCAAGCTGGCCGCATTGGGCGAATTGACCGCGGGCATTGCCCATGAGATCAATAACCCAACGGCGGTAATCTTGGGCTATATGGATCTGTTATTGGATGAACTGGGCGATCATGCCACACCAGAAGTACGCCAAGATGCCGAGCTGATCATCGCGCAAGTCGATCGTATTCGCATCATTATCAATGACTTACTTAAGCTCGCTCGCCCCACGCCCGAACATCAGACATTCACGACGATTGATGTAAACGATGTGATTAAGAAAACGCAGACGCTCGTCAAACATGAGCTGCAGCGCCGTCAGATTCGCTTAACACTGGATCTTAAGGCGCAGCGCTCGGCGCTCGCCGATGCTTCACAATTACAGCAGGTGCTGATCAATCTCATCATGAATGCCGCCAACGCCATTACACAAGACGGTATCATTGTGATTCGTAGTTGTGACACACGAAATGGTCGTATCAAACTCACCGTGCGCGATAACGGTTCTGGGATTGACCCTGACCATCTAAAACGCATCTTCGATCCGTTCTTCTCTACCTCCCATACGGGCACTGGACTGGGCTTATCCATCACTCACCGACTGCTGTCAGAAGTGGGGGCTGAAATAAAAGTACGCTCGCGCATCGGCCGTGGCAGCGTGTTTTTTATTTGGCTCAACCCGCAAACCGAAGCGAGTCAAAATAACCCTACCCTATAAATGAGCCGAGTCATAATGACTCGGTTTATTTTTCACACTTCATAAAACCAAAAAACAATTCATTATAAATCAACAGCTTAGTTTTTTGGCGTTGTTCTTGCTCTGTATTAGATAGCGAGCCATAAGCTCGCCTAACAACTACGACTGCAACAATAAATATAAAAGCGGAGAAACACCTTATGTCGAACACATCTGGTCCATTATCTTTCCTGCTCAAAGAACGCATTGTCGCCAAACCGGGCTTTAACCGCTGGCGCGTTCCACCGGCATCCATTGCTATTCACCTTTGTATCGGCTCCGTCTACGCATGGAGTATTTTCAACCCACCTTTGGTACGTCAGCACGGCGTGGTCGCCAGTGCCGCAGACGACTGGTCTTTAAGTTCGGTGGTCTGGATTTTCTCCACCGCCATTGTGTTCCTAGGCTTAGCTGCCGCCATTGGTGGTAAATGGTTAGAAAAAGTGGGTCCTCGTGCCGTAGGTTTCTTGGCAGCGATCCTTTGGGGTGGCGGCTTCTTAGTGGGTAGCGCCGGCATTTTAACCGACCAACTCTGGCTACTCTATCTCGGTTACGGTGTGCTCGGCGGCTGTGGTCTCGGCTTGGGTTATGTGTCTCCGGTGAGTACGTTAATACGCTGGTTCCCTGACCGACGGGGGATGGCAACGGGGATGGCCATTATGGGCTTTGGTGGCGGCGCCATGATAGGCGCCCCCCTGAAAGAATGGCTACTGTCTAAATTCTATGTAGCACCACAATACCTAGGCCAAGTGGCTGACTTAACCTTGATCACCGATGCCGGACGTCGCTTTGTGGAAGTGGCTGGTGAGCGTCTAGAAGTCGTCGTCGCAAGTGCTGCAGATATGGCGAAAATGCCGGTTCCAGGACCTGAAGGTGTATATGTGGTCAACACGGGCGATACCGGTGTCGCAGGCGTGTTCATTACCCTTGGTATTGTTTACTTTATCATTATGACCATTGCCGCGTTTGCTTACCGTGTACCTGCTCCAGGCTGGAAACCAGAAGGCTGGACTCCGCCAGCGGAAAGCGAAAAGAAAACCAGTCTAATTTCTGAAAATCATGTACACATTGACCAAGCCTTAAAAACACCTCAGTTTTACCTACTGTGGTTGGTGCTGTGTTTGAACGTGACCGCCGGTATCGGTGTGATCGGTGTGGCGAAAACCATGATGACGGAGATCTTCGGGACCACCCTACCCACCATTGTTGACGCGGGCTTTGCCGCCACCTACGTCTTGATGATCAGTGTCTTTAACATGGTGGGACGTTTCTTCTGGGCGTCAGCATCCGATTACTTAGGGCGCAAGAATACCTTCTTCTGCTTCTTCTTAATCGGTATGGTGCTGTACGTCACCATTCCATTTGTGGCGAGCCAAGTCAGCAGCAACCCTGCGGTGATTTGGTTAATCCTGTTCTGCATCGCGACCATGATTATCTTCACCATGTACGGCGGTGGTTTCGCGACGATTCCTGCGTACCTTGCAGATATCTTTGGTACCTTGCACGTGGGTGGTATTCACGGTCGCCTATTAACCGCTTGGAGTACTGCTGGTGTGTTAGGCCCATTCGCGATTACCTACTTACGCGAACAGTCGTTGAACAACGCCATCCATAACTTGGCGGCGAAAATCGACCCGGCAAGATTCCAACAGGCATTTGGTGCTGGCGTTGAACAATTAGAGTCTTTGATTGCTTCAAAAACAGTCACCCTAGGTCGATTAATGGAAATCGCACCAGCGGGCACAGTGGATCCGACGTCCAGTCTGTACAACACCACCATGTATGCGATGGCAGCACTGCTGGTTGTGGCTTTCTTTGCCAACATGGCGGTTCGTCCGGTGTCAGAAAAACACCACGTGGAGAACACTCACCCAGAAGAAGCCCCAGCACGCTAGTGGCTTGCTCTTGATGACTAACACAAAGGCTGAACCGAAAGGTTCAGCCTTTTCTTTATGCCAGCAATTGCATGCCGTTGTAGAGAAATTGTAGTGCGAGCATCAGCAGCATCACCCCCATCACCCGTTGTAGCCAACTCATAATGCGTGGATTCAGCACCGCTTGTTTTAATTGACTTCCCGCCACAAAGTAACTCGCTGGCGCACCGCCGGCCATGGTACCGAGCACAAGCGACATCAGCAAGATCATCAGCCCTTCCACATGAGCATTGGGAAACTGCACGGTCACAATGGGCAGCACCGCCACCATGGCTTTCGGGTTAGTGAGCTGCATCAAAAAGCCTGACAAAAATGTAAGATTTTGCGGCCTGTTACCAGCGTTTTGCACACTAAAACTGGCTTTGATAATTTTCAGTGCCAAATAGGCAATATAAGAACCGCCAGCCAATGCCGCCAATCCTTGCAGCGTTGCGGTCATAAACGAGCTGCCTAGATAGCCCGTGACAATAAACAGCAAGCACATGGCCAAACCAACACCGGCACAGAAGCGCAACGCCCGCCAACCGTAATCGGATACCCCCGCAAATAAAGACAGCATATTCACAGGACCAGGGCTGTACATCATCGCCACAGCGAACAGAAAAATCTCAAGCATAGCAAAGCCTCCAACGGCATTTGAGTCGGATCAAAGAACGATAGAAAGGGAAAAAGATTAGCGGGCGAGAATCAGCTGCTGATACTGCCGCGGCGTCATGCCAAACACAGGTTTAAAGCGACGATTGAAATGGCTCAGATCGTTAAAGCCCAGCTCAGTCACCACATCGAGCACTGGCACACCGGAGCGCAAGGCTTGCTGACCACGATGAATACGTACATTGAGCCAATATTGATGGGGCGTCATACCGGTATAGGCTTTAAAGCAGCGCAAAAAATGGTACTTGGACATGCAGGCCACTTGGCACAAATCGTCCAACGAGACTTCATCTTGGTAGTGGTCTTGTAAGTAGTCTTTGGCGCGCTCTAACAATTGCTGACGACGTGACTCAGCCAACAAGGGCTGCTGCGATTGATAACGTACGAGCTGTTCACTGAGCTCGAACAATAGGGATTCGTACTCACTGGAGGTGCCGGTTTTCAGCTCGATTAAATGTGCCAAGCGCAGGATTTTGTCTTGCACCTCTGTGTCAGAAAACACCGCATCCTGAATGCGAAATTGCTCCGGCGAACGAACATTCAAGGCTTCCAAATACGGTGCCAGCTGATCTGGGTGAATGTACAACATGCTGTAAGTCAGCGCCGTTTCGTCACCGGATTCACCATCGTGGGCATCGCCTGGGTTAAACACCATGATTTGCCCAGGATGGCTTTTATGAAACGCACCTTGGGTATAAAAGTCCTGACGACCGGTCAGCGTCACGCCAATCGAATACTCTTCATGGGCATGCGTGCTGTAGGCAAAGTCGGTCATGGATGCTTTCAGCAACATGACATCCTCAAGCCCTTGGCTATTCATAAAGGTAAAACGATTCTCGTCGGACATTTCCAACCCCAAAGTGTGCGTTGATCTTTACTGAAAAGATTACAACTCATCATAGCAAAGGTATTGGACAAAATTGCGCACTATCAACCTAGTTTATCTGTTGGCGCCACAGCGCTTTTCAAACACAGCATTTCGTTCTATGGTGTGGCTTTACGAACATTTGGATCGTCGCCCATGACATTTACTTATTTATTCGATCCGCTGTGTGGCTGGTGCTACGCGGCGGCGCCTGCGATCAAAGCACTGCGCGAGTCTGAGCTTGGCAACATTGCCATGGCTCCGGTGGGATTATTCTACAATCCGCGCCCAACCAGCGACATCGCGGACTTTGCCAAGACCAACGACGAGCGCATTCAGTCGCTGTCTGGTCAAGAGTTCTCTGAAGCGTACTTTAACAAGGTGCTGCTGAAGCCTGATGGCGTATTTTCTTCTCGCGCCCTAACTCAAGCGACCCTGTTCTTAGAAACCCAACAACTGGGTCTAGCGGGTGAGTTGCTACACACAGCGCAAATTCGTCGTTACGTGGATGGTATCGATACATCGGATGCGGCGGAAGTAGCGAAAATCGCTAAAGAAGTGGCGGCAGAGCAAGGCGTTGAAGTGGATCAAGACACCTTGTTGGCTTTGCTACAAGATGGCAGCCCATTGCAACAACAAGCCGATCAAATGGTACAACAAGCGAGCCAACTACTGAGCCGTTTGCCAGGCTCTGGCGGCGTACCACAGTTAATCATGACCAATGAAAATGGCCAAAACTACATTTTCTCTGGTGCCGATTTGTACCAAGGTGCAGAAGGTTTCCTTGGTTTGGTAAACACTATCCAAATGGCTTTATCTGGGCAAATCACCCCAGAAATGTTAGCGCAGATGCAAGAGAAGTAATGCTTCCTCATTAGCCAAAATGCCCCGCTTTCTAAGCTAGAAAGCGGGGCATTTTTGTTTTCAGCAAACCAACGATTTATCGCTATTACGCCGCTTTGGTTAGCTTCTCGTTTTTAAACAGAATCAAGAAGATCACCATCACTGCCGCGGCAAAGACTGCTGGGAACATCCAGATACCGTTCCAGTCTGCCACACCATTAATGGTGTAGGCATCGGTCACTTTACCTGCCACCCAGAAGCCGATCAGCATACCGACGCCGTAGGTCGCTAGAGTAATCATGCCCTGTGCCGCGCTCTTGTTCTTATCGCCAGCTTTGGCATCCGTGTAGATTTGGCCAGTCACGAAGAAGAAGTCGTAGCAAATACCGTGCAAAGCGATACCTAGGATCAACATCGCCATGCCGCTGTCAGCGTTACCGTAAGCGAATAGCACGTAACGCAGTGCCCAGGCCAACATACCGATTAGCAGGGTTAGCTTGATGCCAAAACGGCTCAATAGCACTGGCATGATCAATAGGAACAAGACTTCCGACATCTGACCGATGGTCATAATGCCGGTCGCGTTTTCCACGCCCACGCTCGCTAGGAACGGGTTCGCGTTTTGGTAGTAGAACGCCAGCGGAATACAGATCAACACAGAAGATAGGAAGAACACTAGGAAGCTACGATCTTTTAGTAGGTTCAACGCATCCAAACCTAGGATTTCGCTCACACTGCTGCTTTGACCCGCACCTTTTGGTGGCGTGCTTGGTAGAGTGAAGCTGTAGGCTGCCAAGATCACTGAAGCCACAGCGCCCAGCACAAAGGTGTTGCGTAGCATGCCGTCGGCGATCGCTGCTTGTGAGTCCCAAGAGAACACAAAACTGATCACTAGACCGGCAACAATCCAGCCGATGGTGCCCCACACACGTACTTTACCGAACTCTTTCGCTGGGTCTTTCATTTGACCAAACGACACTGAGTTCACCAAGGCAAGGGTTGGCATGTAGGCAATCATGTAGCCCAATACGTATGGGTAGAAGGCCGCGAAGTCTTGTGCTTGGTACATCATGTACATCAGCACCGCGCCAATGAGGTGTAGCACACCCAAAATACGTTCCGCGTTAAAGAAGCGGTCAGCAATCAGTCCGACGAAAAACGGCGCGATGATCGCTCCCCAAGATTGCGTTGAGAACGCCATACCAATTTCACCACCGTTGGCACTTAGGGTTTGCCCTAAGAAAGTACCTAAGGTGACGAACCATCCTCCCCAGATAAAGAACTGGAGAAACATCATTATACTAAGACGAGTTGTTATCATTGTTTTAACCTCATGGTGTGGGCAAAGCGGATTCTTATCGTTATGCGTTGTCTAGCCCTAGGATGCGTCGATTACGTGCCTCGCTACTGCTAGCACCAGCAAAATCATCAAACGCTACCTCAGTAGGCTTGATCATGTGTGCCGCAATAAACGGTGCGCCTTCAGCAGCGCCTTGAGCGGAGTCTTTCAAGCAACATTCCCATTCCAGCACCGCCCAACCGTCAAAACCGTATTGCGTGAGCTTGGAGAAAATGCCTTTGAAATCCACCTGTCCGTCGCCTAACGAGCGGAAACGGCCAGGACGATTCACCCAATCTTCGTAACCGCCATAAACGCCGGAACGACCATTTGGATTGAATTCTGCGTCTTTCACATGGAACATCTTGATGCGATCGTGGTAGCGATCGATGAAATCGAGGTAGTCCAGCTGTTGCAGCACAAAGTGGCTTGGATCAAACAGGATGTTGGCACGCGGGTGGTTGTCCACCGCCGCTAAAAAGCGCTCAAAGGACGCGCCATCATGCAGGTCTTCCCCTGGGTGAATTTCGTAACAAACGTCGACGCCGGCTTCGTCAAAAGCATCCAAGATCGGCGTCCAACGCGCTGCTAATTCTTTAAAGCCTTGTTCGACCAAGCCAGCCGGACGTTGTGGCCATGGATAAACTAGGTGCCACATAAACGCGCCAGAGAAGGTCGCATGGGCTTTTAGGCCAAGACGCTGGCTGGCTTTCGCCGCCAGTTTTAATTGCTTGATGGCCCACTCGGTACGCTCTTTTGGCTTACCGTGTAATTCTGCTGGGGCAAAGTTATCAAACAACTCATCGTAAGCTGGGTGCACGGCCACTAGCTGACCTTGCAAGTGCGTCGAAAGCTCGGTGATTTCGACACCCGCTTGTTTACATATAGCTTTGATGTTGTCGCAGTATTCTTGGCTCTCGGCAGCGATCTCAAGATCAAATAGCTTAGGATCGGTGGGCACTTGAATGCCTTTGTAACCCAGTGACGCCGCCCATTTGGCCATGCCTTCAAGGCTATCAAATGGCGCACTGTCACCCGCAAATTGTGCGAGGAAAATCGCAGGACCTTTCATTGTCGACATCGTTTCTCTCCTCGACTCAATTAATGGGTTTCTGGCATGCCTAGCCATTTCTGATCGCTGGCACCGCTTGCCACCATGGCTTCAATAAACGCCATGCCGCGTAGACCAGATTCAAGCCCAGGCACACCCGGCGCTTTGCCAGACAAGCCTTGGCGCACGGCGGCAGCAAAATCGCTGTATAGATTGGCCATGGCTTCTAGGTAACCTTCAGGATGTCCCGCTGGCACACGGCAGCGACGTGAGGCTTCTGGATAAAGACCTGGTTGACCGGCACCGGCGCGATACACCATGTACGGCGCATCCATGGTGCGGTAAGTCAGAGAGTTCGGCTCCATTTGAGACCATTCAAGGCCGCCCTGGTCGCCGTAAATACGGATTTTCAGATCGTTTTCGACACCCGCGCAGATTTGGCTGGCGATCAATACACCACGAGCACCTTGGTCCGTATGGAAGAAGGCCGCGCCGTCATCATCAAGGCGTCGGCCTTCGACAATCGAATTCATATCCGCACACAACTTGGTGACTTGTTGGCCGCTGATCAGCTCAGCCAAACCAAAAGCATGGGTACCGATATCGCCCATACAGCCAGCGCCACCGGATTGCGCAGGGTCCGTACGCCAAGCCGCTTGTTTATTGGAAGGATCTTCTGGAAGGGTTAACCAACCTTGCGGGTATTCGACGAGGATTTTGCGAATGGTGCCAAGCTTGCCATCTTCGACCATGGACTTGGCTTGCCACACCATAGGGTAACCAAGGTAAGTATGAGCCAGACCGTACAGACGATCCGAGCCATTGACCACATCGGCCAATTGCTTCGCTTCAGCAAGATTTAACGCCGCTGGTTTTTCACAGAACACATGAAAACCCGCTTCAATCGCGGCCATGGAAATCGGCACATGCATATGGTTGGGCGTGACAATGATCACCACTTCCATACGCTCTGCTTCGGGGAGCTTGGCTTCTTGCGCCAACATATCTTGCCAAGAGCCATACACACGCTGATCGTCGAGACCCAGGCTATCGGCTGTGCGCTGGTTGTTGTCGTCATTACGACTGAAGGCTCCGCACACAAGTTGGTACTGGCCATCTAAGCCCATTGCATGTCGATGCACGGCGCCAATGAACGCACCTTCACCGCCGCCGACCATTCCGGCGCGGATTTTTTCCAATTTAGCCATGTTTTTCTCCCCGCTGAATATTGCCCAGCGTTGTCTTGCTTATATTTTTGCAAAATGTAACCGTTTACATTTTTGTCTGTCAAACAATTTTCGAGCAATAACGGGGCATTGCGCCTCTTTTCAGGGCATTTCTTGGGTTATAATCTGGGCTTAGTACTGGATTTTTCAGACATTTCTAGTAATCTCCCATTAATAAATGTTATCGGTTACATTTTAGTGACTGAGAATAATAAAAAGGTTAAAGAGAAGGTTATGGCAACCATTCGTGATGTCGCAGAGTTAGCGGGCGTATCGGTGGCAACGGTATCCCGTGCCCTACAACAACCTGAGCGAGTATCCCCAAAGACCCGCGCTAAAGTGACAGCAGCGGTCACAGAAACTGGCTATAAACCCAATCTGATGGCAGTGAAATTCCGTTCGGGTAAGACCTCTAATCTGGTGGTGCTGGTGCCTACTGTGGCTAACGTTTTCTTTGCCCGTGTCATCAGCGGCATGCAAACCGCCGCGGCCGAGCGTGGCTATTCCCTATTGCTCGGTAACACCTTGGGCAATGCCGAACTAGAAGCCAATTACGCCAAAATGGTACAGACCTCTCAGGCCGATGGCCTGATCCAGCTACGCGCCCACAACCCATTTGAAGTGCAAAGCAGTACCAGGTTGCTGCCCATGGTCAACGCCTGTGAGGTGTTAGAAAGCGATCGCTTCCCCGTGGTAACACTGGATAACCGCTCTGCTGCCAAAGCCATTACTGAACATCTGATTCGCTTAAATCATCGCCGCATTGCCATTATCAAGGGTCCACAACAGAGTCCTTTGACACAAACCCGTTTGGCCGGTTATCGCGATGCGCTGATGGAAGCAGGGATCGAGTTTGATGAGTCGTTGTTATTTGCTGGTCACTTTGATCTGTATTCTGGACGTGAAGCGGCGGAGCAGATCTTGGCGTTACCAACCCGCCCTACGGCGGTGGTGTGTGCCAACGATGAAATTGCCATAGGTGCCATTCAAGGCTTTAAACAAGCGGGCCTGCGCGTGCCAGAAGACATCTCAGTAGCAGGCTTTGACGACATTTCCTTTGCCGAGTTCTGTGATCCGCCACTGACGACCATTGCCCAACCGGCAGAAGAATTTGGTCGCACTTCGGTCAATCTGTTGATCGATGTTTTAGATAACAAGGTGACCAAGGCGCCCAAAGTGATCTTGCCCTTTGAGCTGATTACCCGCGCCAGCACCGGACCTGCACCGAACTTATAACCTTTTAAAAAGGTACAGGGACGACAATAACAATAATCGAGGAGATCCCCTAAATGTCTGATTACTCTAACAAAATAGCCAATTGCATAAGCCGCCGTAACTTGCTCAAACTTGGCGCAGCAGGCATCGGCGCCATGGCATTGCCATCCATGCCAGTGTTTGCCAGCAGCGCTTCAAAGGCGGTCGGTCTACAGCTGTACACGCTACGCGATATGATGGGCGCAAGCGTCAGCGATACACTAAAGCTGGTCGCGCAAGTGGGTTATAAAGAACTGGAATTTGCTGGCTATTTTGGTCATTCGCCAAAAGAGATCCGTGCGATGATGAATGACAATGGCTTGTCATCACCATCCGCTCATATTCCATTGGATACCTTCCGCAATGATGGCATTCAAAAAGTCATCGAGCTGGCCCAAGAAATCGGTCACCAATACGTGGTCGTTCCATACCTCACCGAAGAACAACGTGGCCATGGCATCGATACTTACAAAGTACTGGCTGAAGAGTGCAACCGCTGGGGCGAAGCCTGCCGCAAGCAAGGTCTAACGCTTGCTTACCATAACCATGCCTTTGAATTTGATGTGATGAATGGCGAGATGCCATACGACGTATTACTGAACGAAGTCGAAGCACAAAATATGGCCATGGAAATGGACTTGTACTGGGTATTAAAGGCCAAGCAAGATCCGTTTGCTTACTTCCAGCAACACGCTGGCCGCTTCAAACTTTGGCATGTTAAAGATATGGATGCTGCTGGCAACTTTGCCGATGTGGGCACTGGTGTGACCGACTTTGCACCGATCTTCGCTGCCGCGCAACAAGCGGGCGTGGAGCACTACTTTGTGGAACGCGACCAAACCGACGACAAACTAAAAACCATTCAACAAGGTTATCTAGCCACCGCTAAATTACTCGGTTAATCGACCGTCTAGGATCGTCACCTTTATATTCGCGTAAGGTGGCGATCCCGCTTGCTTGAGAATTTTCTGATCCTCGCTGATACTGAATGCTGTCACTCACTTCCCAGATTGCATCTCTCTTATTTTGCAGGTCAGCACGGATGAATAGATACCGTAAGAAAGCGGGCATTTCAGTTAGAGTTTTATTCAGCGGCAGCATCATTATTAGCATGATGTTATTAGCGGCCACCCTCACTATCTTTTCCTACCTTTATGGCCGCACTTCGCTCAACCAGCAAGTGGAGATGAACGCTAAGCAAGTGACCTTGTCGCTCGAAAAACAAATAGAAAGCGTCACCATCACCGCCGAACAAAGCGTCATGTTGTTGCAGTTCGATGCCATCACCACGCTCGACAATATGGAGGAGCGTGCGACAAGGCTGCCGTTTCTGGCCAGTGTCATCAAAATGAACCGCATCCTAAGCGCCATCTATGTGGGCTATGAGGATGGTGACTTCTTTTTACTACGTTCTCTTGAAAGCCCCATCGCACGCCAGCGGCTGGATGCGCCGGAAGGCTCCATGTTTTTACTGCAAGCAATCGACCGCGACGCATCGGGGGCAGTTGAAAACGCTCGCTGGACCTTTCTTGATGAAGCGCTCCAGCCCTTAGAACAAACTGAACAGCCAAACGGCTACAGCTACGATCCCAGAGAACGACCTTGGTTTCAGCAAGCTCAAGCCAAACCTGACTTAATCTTAACCAAACCCTATTTGTTCTATACCACCGATGAAGTCGGCAGCTCTTTTGCCATCCATAGCCCTAACAGCCACGCCACGGTAGGAGTCGATGCTTCTATTAATGATTTGTCGAATTTTATGCATCGCCTGACACCCGCCAAAGAGGTAGAAATGGCGATAGTGGATCAGGATGGACGCCTACTAGGTTACAACCAAACCGACGTGGCGCTAGCCACCTACGAAGATTCAAATCTGCCGACCTTAAAAAGCGTCGCACAACTGCAAGAGAAAGCGTTAGCCCAACTACTGACAATACCGAACAGTTCAGAAGCCCTTAACCAGTTCGACTCCGATGGCGAACAGTGGTACGGCATACGCGCTCCTCTAGACAGTTCCAGCAATCAAGATTGGCAATTACTCTATGCAGTGCCACAGTCTTTTTTACTACAGGATGTGAATCAAAACCTACGTAACCAGCTGCTGTTATCAAGTGGCGTAATCCTGATCCTCATGCTGTTTGGTTGGTTGGTCGGCCGCTCGATTTCACGTCCTTTGCATCTGCTATCAGAAGAAGTCAGCAAGCTGTCATCGTTTGATTTTGATCGTAAGATTAATGTGAATTCACCGGTAAAAGAAATCAATGTGCTATCGTCGCTAACCGACCACATGGCGCTCACCATCCATAACTTTCAGTCCATTTCCCATACCTTGGCGCACGATCCGGATCTAGAACGCATGCTCGAACAGGTGTCCAACCACTTGATTGCGATCACCTCTTCCAAGGCAGGTGCGGTGTACTTATTCAACGAGTCTAAACTCGAGATGCAACGTGCGACCCAGACGCATATCGACTGTCCAGAAATCATTCTTTGCCCAAGCAATAACTGGTCGGAATTACGTCCAACGCTAATGGACGTGCTTGATGCGACACAGCAACAGCTATTTTTAACGCCACTAATCGATCGCGATCACTCTATCCTTGGGGTTCTGTTACTGCAGCTCCCTGAAGACAGCCAGGTCGACATCCAATCCTTCCAGCACTTTATGGATGAGATCTCTGGCGCCGCGGCCACCGCGATTTCCACGCGCCGCCAACTGGAAGCGCAACAAGAACTGCTCGATGCGATTATTCGTCTACTCGCTGATGCCATCGATGCTAAATCCCCTTACACCAGCGCCCACTGTGAACGAGTGCCGGAGTTAGCAGAAATGCTCGCCGAAGCAGCGGTACAAACCAAGCAAGGCGAATTGGCAAGCTTCACAATGAATGATCATCAACGCCGCGAGTTTCATATCGCGGCTTGGCTGCATGATTGCGGCAAGATCACCAGCCCGGTACATGTGGTCGATAAGGCCACCAAACTCGAAACCATTTATAACCGCATTCATGAAGTGCGCACCCGCTTTGAAGTACTCTGGCGCGATGCGGAAATTGAGTATTTGAATGCTTTACTGGCGGGAGAAGAAGAAACCAAGCTAGCGCAACGAAAACAGCAACGTCAACAGCAGCTAGAATCCGATTTTGCCTTTATCGCCCAAGCGAATATCGGTGCTGAATTTATGGCCGAAGAGGACATTGAGCGTGTGCACAAGATAGCCCAACAAACTTGGACGCGTCATTTCAGTGATCGTTTGGGTCTATCGCAAGACGAGCAGCAACTGCTGCCAGAGACGCAGGAAAGCTTGCCAGTACAAGAAACACTACTGACAGACAAAGCCGAACATATTGAGCCATGGGGGGAGCGACGCCCTGCTGTGGAAGCCAGCAATCCTGACAACATTTGGGGCTTTGATATGGAGCTGCCACAGCAAGCCTTTAACAAAGGCGAGCTGTATAACTTATGCGTGCAGCGCGGCACCCTGACCGATGAAGAGCGTTTTGTGATCAAGGATCATATGGTGCAAACCATTAAGATGCTCTCAGCACTACCCTTCCCAGAAGAGTATAAAAATGTTCCGAATATCGCCGGTAATCACCATGAACAGCTCAACGGCACTGGCTACCCTCGCAAACTCGATTTAGCACAACTCAGTGTGCAGGATCGCATCCTCGCCATTGCCGATGTATTTGAAGCGTTAACCGCCTCAGATCGACCTTATAAAGCGGGCCATCCAATTTCTAAATCGCTCGCCATACTCGCGTCTATGGTGAAAAACGGTCATTTAGATGGCGCGCTGTTTAAGCTATTTGTTGAGACAAAAACCTACTTGAACTACGCCAACGCCTTTCTTAAGCCAGAACAGATCGATGAGGTAGACCCCGAGCAATTATGGCAATTGGCGGGGCTTTAGAAGTTTACTCTTAAGGCTATAAGGTCAGAGGGGCCTCTATGGAAGACAACCATTGCCAGTCACGTTTGACTTGCTCAGCGTAGTCTCGCTGTAAGCTTTCCAGCGCTTGCCAAACCTCATCAGAAGTTTCCAGTACGGCTGTTTCAAAGCGTTTAGAACGGCGATCAAAACGAGCATGAGCTAAGGCTAGCGCCTCACCGCAAGCACTTGCATAGGCTTGAAAACCTCCATTTAGCGCACGCTTGCCACAGGCGATGTCTTCGGGGTCAATGCCCACCCGCGCATGATGGCGCGAGCGCACTAACCAATGGCTTTTACGCCACAACACATCATCCAAGACTAAGTCTGGATTACGCTGCATACGACGCTGACAGTTCACGGTTAAGTGGGCTGGCGACAACAGGTTAGTCAGACTTAAGTCTTCGTACTCAAACAAGGGCGCCGCGGCACGCTGCTTTTTCACTTCGACAATGTGGCAGAGATGCAATGCCTCTTGGCTCACATCTTCTGGCCCCACCAATAAGTAGAAGCGTTTCATATTCACCGAGCCCGTGCCCGCTCCAACACGTTCCACGATGTCGAGAATATGGTCGTCCACATAGGGCGCAAACACCTTCTCTATCGCCCGATAGGTGGAGCCATCTACCGGTTTAAATTTCTCAGGTAGCTCTAGAAAAGCGAGGGGGCGAGCATCTAAATCCACCGCCTTAGCCAGTGAGCTTTTGGTCAGAAAGTCTGCCCCACCCGTTTGGCGTTTCAGCGCTTTTTGCTCCAACTTATACAGCACATGTTCATCATCAAATTGCTGCAACACCTGTTGATAATCGATGGTTTGATCGACCAGTTGCTGACAGGTTGCGCGGTAACTTTGCCAGAAGGCGGTTAAGGCCAGACCAGCTTGTTCGGCACTAATCACCTTAGTTTTATCCAGCGGTTCTAATAGCTGATAACGCCCTTCTATCGCCCCTTGGCAATGATCAGCACACAAAAGCAAGCTCACACCATAACGCAGCAAATCCCAACCCGCATGACCAACACAGGCATCATCGAAATCATTCGGCGCAAAAATCACATTGTCGCCATGGGAGCCCTCTTCGCTAAAAAAGCCAAAGTTCGATACATGGCAATCTCCCATCACCATGGTTAACGGCCAAGACTCAATCGCTTCTGGTAAACGGAAGGTTAAGTTGGCCAGATCTTGGTAAAACACCGACGATGCGCCACGCAACATCACGAACGGACTGCTTACCATCTTGCGATGCTTCTTTAAGCCCGAGCCTGGCATGACGCCATCGACACGGGAAATCACTTCCATCAGCTGTTGTTCGCGTTCGGACACTGGCTACCTCATTCTTTAATCTCGACCAAGAGATCAATAATAAAAGCATTCTCCCGCGAGGTCTAAGGGATTGCACAAGAAAGCAACACGCTTTTACAAAAAATCAATGTTATGTTATAACATTTTAAGTTTTCTAGGAGAGAATCATGAACACACCTTCCACTTTCAAGCGCCTACCGGTCACTGTGCTATCGGGCTTTCTTGGCGCGGGCAAAACCACTTTACTGAGCCACTTATTAAATAACCGCGACGGTCTACGTATCGCCGTGATCGTTAACGATATGAGCGAAATCAACATCGATGCGGCGTTCGTTTCACAAGAAGTTTCCCTTAACCGCGGCGAAGAAAAGCTGGTCGAAATGAGCAACGGCTGTATCTGCTGCACCCTGCGCGAAGACTTATTGATCGAAGTACGCAAGCTTGCCGAAGCGAATAAATTTGATTACCTCGTGATTGAATCGACTGGGATTTCTGAACCCTTGCCCGTAGCGGAAACCTTTACCTTTGCCGATGAAGAAGGCGTTAGCCTTTCGGACATCGCCACCTTGGATACCATGGTCACCGTCGTGGATGCGGTGAACTTCTTAAAAGACTACAACACCGCAAAAAGCATCAAAGAAGCGGGCGAATCCCTGGGCGAAGACGATGAGCGTAACGTGGCAGACTTATTGGTCGACCAAGTGGAATTTGCCGACCTATTGCTTATCAGCAAAATTGATTTGGTCAGTGAAGCCGAGCTGAATGAACTCAAAGCCATCTTGCGCAGCCTCAACAGTCTAGCGGAGATTATCCCAATGGAGCGCGGCCAAGTGCCGAATGAAAAGCTGCTTGGTACTGGCCTGTTTAACTTTGAAAAAGCTCAACAAGCCCCAGGTTGGTTAGCAGAAATGCGCGGCGAGCACACACCAGAAACCGAAGAATACGGCATTGGAAGTTTTAGTTTTGTGGCACGCAAACCATTTCACCCAAAACGCTTCCACACCTTCCTACACAGTACTGAGCAATACGGCAAACTGATCCGTTCAAAAGGCTACTTCTGGTTGGCCTCTCGCCCAGAGTTCGCAGGTCAATGGAGCCAAGCGGGCGGCATCGCACAATACGGCTTTGCCGGCATGTTCTGGCATGCGGTGCCGCGTCAGTACTGGCCACAAGATGAAGAATCACTCGCCATCATCAACGACAGCTGGGTAGAACCCTTTGGCGATATGCGCCAAGAGCTGGTCTTTATCGGCCAAAACCTTGATCAAGACGCCATGACGAAGGCTCTAGAGGCAGCACTGCTGACCGAAGACGAACTGCTACAAGGCAAAGCGACTTGGCAAGAGCTGGAAGATCCGTTCCCAGAGTGGCAACCAGGAGCAGCGGCGTGAGTGTAGTTGAAGAAACCTTCGGTGCCTTGCGCGCACCGATCGCCGACTTTTCCGAAGAGTTATCGGGTCTTGCTGGCATCTATCAAGACGATGTGAACCTAATGGTCTGGCAGCGAGACTTAGAAGAAGACACCCAGCAAGCGGTGGCTACGCTTCTTAGCGCAGGTAATAACTTTTCCCTGAATCAGATCGTCACACCTGAGAACGTTACCAAGTCCCTTGAACGAGGCCTTCCCAATGTCGACGGGCGTGAAGCTTTGATTCGTGATATCGCGTTACTGGTCGATGCCTACTGCTGTTTATTTGATTTAAACACTGCAGGCCTGCGTTTAACGCAAGTGGATCGCGCCATGTGTCCACGCTTTCATGTAGACCAAGTGCCTTGTCGTTTGATCACCACTTACCAAGGCCCAGCGACACAATGGTTGGAAGAACACCACCTTAATCGCCAAAAACTAGGACGTGGCAGCAATGGTCAACCAGATGGCTCGTCTGGCCTGATCAAAGCGGATGCCGGCATCCAGCAAATCAGTGTGGGTGACGTTGCGCTATTAAAAGGCGAGCGTTGGGAAGGCAATGAAGGCCGCGGCATCGTACATCGTTCGCCAGGCGTAGAGAATGGCCAATACCGCCTGCTACTCACGCTAGATATGGCGTAGAGTTTTCAGAGGCAAAGATTAGCTTAAAGGCCAGCAGGCAGGATGCCTGCGTAGCCCAATCGGCACAGGGATGTGCCGTCTGGGCGGGCCGTAAGCTGACTTTGCCTCGACCCACTGTTCTCAGTCTTGATTACTGATCGCTATTCAATACCTCAGTATAAATAGCCATCAGTTACTTTCCTTTAGACGAAAAAAAGCCCGAGGCGTGAGCGGATGCCTCGGGCTTCTTTTTATCGCCAGCTAAGATTAGTCAGCTGACAAATGCTTCAACAGGGCATCAACCGTTTGTTTCGCATCGCCGAACAACATACGCGTGTTGTCTTTGAAGAACAGTGGGTTTTCTACGCCTGCGTAACCACGGCTCATACCACGCTTAAGCACGATAGTATGTTTGCCTTTCCAAGGTTCTAGGACTGGCATACCCGCGATTGGGCTATCTTCTACTTCGTTTGCCGCAGGGTTAACGATGTCGTTAGCACCGATAACAACCGATACGTCTACTTTAGGGAAATCATCGTTGATTTCGTCCATTTCGTACACGATGTCGTATGGTACTTTCGCTTCAGCTAGCAATACGTTCATGTGACCCGGCATACGACCCGCTACTGGGTGGATACCGAAGCGCACGTTCACGCCTTTTTCACGAAGTTTCTTAGTGATCTCGAATACAGTGTGCTGCGCTTGCGCTACCGCCATACCGTAACCTGGAATGATCATGACCTCTTTCGCAGACTCAAGCATGTGAGCGGCTTCTTCGCATTGGATTTCTACAATCTCGCCTTGCTCTTCTACCGCAGCACCAGCTGCTGGAGATGCTTTTTTCTTCTTAGTACCGATACCACCAAGGATAACGTTCAAGAACTTACGGTTCATCGCACGACACATGATGTAAGACAGGATCGCACCTGAACTACCTACTAGGGCACCGACTACGATTAGCAGGTCGTTACCTAGCATGAAGCCCATTGCCGCTGCTGCCCAACCAGAGTAGGAGTTCAACATTGACACTACTACTGGCATGTCCGCACCACCGATCGCAACTACTAGGTGAGCACCGAATACCAACGCTAGGATAGTGATGATGTATAGGTAAACCATACCATCTGCTGCGCCTACCGCTGCGAATTCAACGATTAGGTACAAAGACACCAATACGATCGCAAGGTTGATCATGTGACGACCAGGCAGTTGCAGTGGGTTACCCGATACTTTGCCGCTTAGTTTCAAGTAAGCAATCAAAGAACCCGTAAAGGTTACCGCACCGATAAAGATACCTAGTGACGTTTCCACGTCATGGATACGCTGAGCCACAACTGACTCGTACACACCGTGACCTAATGCGTTGGCAAAGCCTACGAATACCGCAGCCAAACCTACCAAGCTGTGTAGGATCGCTACCAATTCTGGCATCGATGTCATTTCTACACGTTTCGCTAGGATGTAACCGATCACACCACCAGGTACTAGACCTAACAGTAGTAGGCCGTAGTTATCTGTTACTGCACCGATGATAGTCACTGCCATCGCTAGGCCCATGCCTAGGATGCCGTAGATGTTACCGCGGCGCGCGCTTTCTTGGTGGCTCAAGCCACCCAGTGCCATGATGAATAAGGCGCTGGCTCCGATGTAGGCAGCCGTCATTACTCCAAAGTTCATTGTCGTCTCCTACTTACGGAACATTTTCAGCATACGATGCGTCACGGCAAAGCCGCCGACGATGTTAATGCTGGTAATAAAGATTGCCAGAGCAGCCAGTATCGCAACGATCGGACTATCGTTCGAGATCTGTGTCAAAGCACCGACCACGATGATACTACTGATGGCATTGGTAACACTCATTAGTGGCGTGTGCAGAGAGTGGCTAACTCCCCAAACCACCATATAACCGACAAAGCACGACAATACAAAGACGGTCAAGTGTCCCATAAACTCGGCAGGCGCTACGCTACCTACACCCATTAGTAATGCACCAATAATGAAGACTGGGATTAGGAAACCAAACGCGCTTGGCTTCTTCTCTTCTTTCTTGGCTGTTTTTGCCTCCGGCAAAGGCTCGCTTACATCACTCTTAGGCGCAGCAGACAGACGTGGTGCTGGTGGTGGCCAAGTGATGTTGCCTTGTTTCACAACAGTTGCGCCACGAATTACTTCGTCTTCCATGTTCAGATCGATCTGACCATCTTTGTTAGGGCACAATTCTGTTAGTAGGTGGTAAATGTTGGTCGCGAACAATTGGCTAGATTGCGCCGCCATACGACTTGGTAGGTTGGTGTAACCGATCAAAGTCACGCCGTGCTTCTGCACGATCTCATTGGCTTGAGTCAGTTTACAGTTACCACCCGTCTCTGCTGCCAAGTCAACGATCACACTGCCTGGTTTCATCGAGCGAACCATTTCTTCTGTGATCAATTCTGGTGCAGGTTTACCTGGAATTAGGGCTGTCGTGATGATGATATCAACGTCTTTCGCTTGTTCTGCGAATAGCGCCATTTCCGCGGCAATGAACTCAGGGCTCATTACTTTGGCGTAACCGCCTTCACCGTTGCCATCTTCATCTTTGAAATCTAGAACAAGGAATTCAGCATCCATACTTTCCACTTGTTCTTTTACTTCTGGACGCGTGTCGAACGCACGAACGATCGCACCCATGCTCTTCGCAGCACCGATGGCAGCCAAACCTGCTACACCCGCACCGATAACCAATACTTTTGCCGGTGGTACTTTACCCGCAGCGGTAATTTGGCCCGTGAAGAAACGTCCAAAGTGTTGTGCTGCTTCCACTACCGCACGGTAGCCGGCGATGTTTGCCATCGAGCTCAACACGTCCATCTTCTGTGCACGAGAAATACGTGGAACGGCATCTAACGCCACCGCATTCGTGCCTCGTTCAGCTAGCTGATTAAGCTTCACTGAGTTTTGCGCAGGATAGAGGGTACTAATTAGCGTCTGATCTTTACCTAGCAGCTCAATGCCATAAAAGCCTAGCTCTGGGTGTTCAATCGGTGGACGCACTTTAATCAGGATGTCTGAATTGTGCCATAGCGATTTGGTATCGCTGGTCACTTCAACGCCTGCTGCAATGTATGCTTCGTCAGAGTAAGACGCGGCTTCACCTGCGCCACTCTCAATCACTAGATCGAAGCCTAGCTGTTTGACCCTTTCAGCGACTGCTGGGGTCATGGCCACCCGCAGTTCGCCGTCTTCTATCTCTTTCGGTATACCAATCTTCATAATGATGCCGTACTTATTCTTGTCCGAGTTTTAGCCGTATTTATATTTTTGCCCTACAATGGTGCCATTCACGACACTTATGTGGACTATCACCCATAATTGGGCGTATGCAATTAGAAACCAGCTAAACGCACTAATCTTGCACACAAGCGTCAGCCCCCGTCGCGATAACGACGATTTTTTGTTTTTTCATGACTTTTTTATGTCAGCTATAACTTTTTTTGATACGAAAGAGCGAGAGAGTAGAAAATATGAACGAAAAAAGTGATTCTGCGCATTGCTTTGTTTAAAATTCAAACAATTCTTGCCAGTTTCAAATTTATAAATCGCGATGCCTTAAAGCACTCAATTAGTGTCGCAATAAGATAAATGACAATATTTGGGCTGTGCTAAGGTGCGCACCAGTTTTAAACTCTTGACAGCGTTAGTGGCTTTGGGGTTGTGAATCGCAGGAATCTCACAACTCAACTACACTGCCTTAACGCACATTAACCGCTACAATAATAAGCAACACTTCCGCCAGATTACGAAATCAACTTTGTAGCTGGGCGACAGGAGGAAATACAATGACTACATTGAAAGCAGTTGCATGGGAGCCAGTGACTGCCCAAGCCATCATCGATGAGCTTAAGTCTAAGCCAGGCGCTCTGCTGCCGATTCTACACGCTATTCAGGATCGCTTTTCATACATCCCTGACGAGGCTGTTTCCCTGATTGCTCAGGCTTTGAAATTGACTCGCGCAGAAGTTCACGGTGTGATCAGCTTCTACCACCACTTCCGTACCCATCAACCAGGTCGTCACGTGGTTGAAGTATGTCGTGCAGAAGCGTGTCAGGCACTAGGTGCTCGTGCATTGGAAGCTCACGCCAAGTCTTCTTTGGGTGTGGATTACCACCAAACAACACCAGACCGTAACATTACCCTTGAGCCAGTTTACTGCTTAGGTAACTGTTCATGCGGTCCATCTATTCGTGTTGGTGATGACATTTACGCAGACGTTGATGCAGCACGCTTCGACGAGCTAGTGGAAAGCCTAAAAACCGATCGAGTGGAGATTCTGTAATGACGTTTCGCATTCACGTTCCTTCTGATACAACCGCTAAAGCGCGTGGTGCTGACCGCATCGCTCGTCTAATTGAGATCGTAGCGGAAGAACACAAAGTTGACGTTGAAGTACGTCGTAACGGTACGCGCGGTCTTTACTGGCTAGAAACTTTGGTAGAAGTCGAAACTGACGCAGGTCGTTACGGCTTTGGCCCAGTAAAAGAAGGCGATATCGAGTCTCTATTCGTTGCTGAGTTTTACAAAGGCAACGTTGAGCACCCATTGGCCGTTGGCCTAGTGGAAGAAATCCCTTACCTAAAACGTCAAGAGCGTTTCACGTTCTCACGTATTGGTATCAACGATCCGCTGTCCCTAGAAGACTACAAAGCGAAAGACGGCTTTAAAGGTCTAGCGAACGCGATCAAACTGTCATCACAAGAAATCGTTGATGCAGTAAAAGAATCAGGCCTACGTGGCCGTGGTGGTGCGGCTTTCCCTACCGGCATCAAGTGGCAAACTGTGCTTGATGTGCCATCACCAAAAAATCAAAAGTACATCGTTTGTAACGCCGACGAAGGTGACTCTGGTACCTTCGCTGACCGTTTGGTGATGGAATGTGACCCATTCATGCTGATCGAAGGTATGACCATCGCAGGTCTTGCTGTTGGCGCGACACAAGGTTACATCTACTGCCGTTCTGAATACCCGCTATCCATTGAAAACTTGAACAGCGCTATCCAAACCGCTTACGACAACAACCTATTGGGTGCTGACATCCAAGGTAGTGGTAAACACTTCGACCTAGAAGTGCGTATGGGTGCCGGTGCTTACATCTGTGGTGAAGAAACCTCACTACTAGAAAGTTTAGAAGGTAAGCGTGGTCTAGTTCGTGCTAAGCCACCATTGCCAGCGATCGTTGGTTTGTTCGGTCAGCCAACGGTTGTGAACAACGTACTTTCTCTTGCTGCGGTACCATTCATCCTTGATAAGGGTGCAAAAGCGTACGCTGACGTAGGTGTAGGTCGCTCACGCGGTACTCTGCCTTTCCAAGTAGCAGGTAACGTAAAATTCGGTGGTTTGGTGGAACTAGCGTTCGGCCCAACACTCAAAGAACTGATGTTCGAATTCGGTGGCGGTACGCGCAGCGGTCGTCCTCTACGTGCGGTTCAGGTGGGTGGTCCACTAGGAGCTTACCTACCAGAAAGCCAGTGGGATACGCCACTTGGTTACGAAGAGTTTAGCCAGAAACAAGCCGTGCTTGGTCACGGTGGTGTGGTGATGTTTGACGACACAGTGGACATGAGTGAGCAAGCACGCTTCTCTATGGAATTCTGTGTTGCCGAGTCTTGTGGTAAGTGTACACCTTGCCGTATTGGCTCAACTCGCGGTGTCGAAGTGATCGACCGTATTCGCGCAGGCCAAAACGTCGATGCCAATATGGAACTGTTAACTGATCTATGTGAAACCATGTTAGACGGTTCTCTTTGTGCCATGGGCGGTATGACGCCATTCCCAGTCCAAAGTGCCATGAAACACTTTACTGAGGACTTCGTTAAGAATGCAGCTTCAGCGACCCAAGCGAAGGAGGTCTGATCATGTTGCAACATTTTGACCCTAATAAGGATTACGGCACACCCGCTTCTCTGAGCGAGAAGATGGTGACGCTAGAAATCGACGGTGTAGAAGTGACCGTACCGGAAGGTACGTCAGTTATGCGCGCTGCGGCGATGTATGACATCAACATCCCTAAACTATGTGCGAGCGACAACCTAGAAGCTTACGGTTCTTGCCGTATCTGTGCGGTGCAAATCGAAGGTCGTCGTGGTACGCCAGCGTCTTGTACAACGCCAGTTGATGCGGGCATGAAAGTATCTACGCAAACGGACAAGCTTGCTAAGCTACGTCGTAACATCATGGAGCTGTACATCTCTGATCACCCGCTAGACTGTCTAACTTGTCCAGCAAACGGTGACTGTGAGCTACAGGACATGGCCGGTGCCGTTGGTCTTCGTGAAGTACGTTACGGCTTCGAAGGCAACAACCACCTACACGCTGAAAAAGACAAATCTAACCCTTACTTCACGTTCGATGCGAGCAAATGTATCGTGTGTTCACGCTGTGTGCGCGCTTGTTCTGAAGTTCAAGGTACCTTTGCACTGACCATCGACGGTCGTGGTTTTGACTCGAAAGTGGCCGCTGGCCAAGACGAGCAATTCCTTGATTCTGAGTGTGTGTCTTGTGGTGCTTGTGTGCAAGCCTGTCCAACCGCAACACTAATGGAAAACTCTGTCATCGACATGGGTCAACCAGAACACAGCGTGACCACAACTTGTGCATACTGTGGTGTCGGCTGTTCTTTCAACGCTGAAATGAAAGGCGACAAGCTAGTACGCATGGTACCGGCGAAAGACGGTGATGCGAACCACGGTCACTCTTGTGTTAAAGGTCGTTTCGCGTTCGGTTACGCAACCCACAAAGACCGTATCAAAGCGCCAATGATCCGTGATTCGATCGACCAGCCTTGGAAAGAAGTAAGCTGGGAAGAAGCGATCGGTTTCGCAGCGAAACGCCTAAAAGAAATCCAAGCGCAATACGGCCGTGAAAGTATCGGTGGTATTACGTCTTCTCGTTGTACCAACGAAGAAACTTACTTGGTTCAGAAACTGATCCGTGCGGCATTCGGTAACAACAACACCGATACTTGTGCGCGTGTATGTCACAGCCCAACCGGTTACGGTCTGAAGCAAACCCTAGGTGAATCTGCGGGTACGCAAACATTCGACTCAGTTATGTTCTCTGACTGTATCCTTGTTATCGGTGCTAACCCTACCGACGCTCACCCTGTATTCGGCTCGCTAATGCGTCGTCGTCTACGTGAAGGCGCAAGCTTGATCGTTACCGACCCACGTGAGATCGACCTACTGAGCACACCACACCTAGGCGACGCAACACACTTGCCACTACGCCCAGGCACCAACGTTGCTATGGTTAACGCTCTAGCACACGTAGTGGTGACAGAAGGTTACGAAGACAAAGAATTTATCGCGTCTCGTTGTGATACTAAAGCGTACGCGAAATGGCGCGAGTTCATCATCGATGAGCGTCATGCACCAGAAGCAGTAGAATCCATCACTGGCGTTAAAGCAGAGAAAGTACGTGAAGCTGCACGTAAGTTCGCGACTGCGAAAAACGCTTCGATCTACTACGGTCTAGGTGTAACGGAACACAGCCAAGGTTCAACAACGGTAATGGGTATCGCCAACCTTGCCCTAGCAACCGGTAACATCGGTCGTGAAGGTGTAGGTGTAAACCCTCTACGTGGTCAGAACAACGTACAAGGTTCTTGTGACATGGGTTCTTTCCCACACGAGCTACCAGGTTATCAACACGTATCGGATGCGGTTGCCCGTGCCCGCTTCGAAAAAGTTTGGGGCGTAACACTAGACGACGAGCCAGGTCTACGTATCCCGAACATGTTCGATGCCGCATTGTCTGGTGAATTCCGTGCTATGTACGTACAAGGTGAAGACATCGCTCAGTCTGACCCGAACACACAACACGTTGAAGCCGCACTAGCAGCGCTTGATTGCTTGATCGTACAAGATATCTTCTTGAACGAAACAGCGAAATTCGCTCACGTATTGCTTCCAGGTTCTACTTTCCTAGAGAAGAACGGTACCTTCACTAACGCGGAACGTCGTATCAACCGCGTACGTAAAGTCATGGCACCGATCGCAGGTAAAGAAGACTGGGAAGTAACGGTCGACCTAGCAAACGCATTGGGTTACCCAATGAGCTACTCTCACCCATCTGAAATCATGGATGAGATTGCGAGCCTAACACCAAGCTTCGCTAACGTAAGCTACGCGAAACTAGAAGAACACGGCAGTTTGCAGTGGCCATGTAACGACGAGTTCCCAATGGGCTCGCCAATCATGCACACTGAAAGCTTCCCAATCGGTGACGAAGGTAAAGCGAAATTTGCGGTAACTGAATTCGTACCAACAACAGAACGTGCTAACAGCCGTTTCCCATTGTTGCTAACGACTGGCCGTATCTTGAGCCAATACAACGTAGGCGCGCAAACACGTCGTACTGATAACCAAGCTTGGCACGATGAGGACATCCTTGAGTTGCACCCTCACGATGCAGAAGAGCGCGGTATCAAGACTGGCGATTGGTTGGGCATCACCAGCCGTGCAGGTCAAACCGTACTACGTGCGAAAGTCAGCGAACGTATGCAACCTGGTGTGGTATACACAACGTTCCACCATCCAGGCAGTGGCGCTAACGTAATCACTACGAACAACTCGGACTGGGCAACTAACTGTCCTGAGTACAAGGTGACCGCGGTTCAAGTCGAGAAAGTATCTCAGCCATCTGAATGGCAGAAGAACTTCCAAGACAACCACGAGCGCCAGAACGAGTTCCTACGTGGCTCAGCGTCTGCACACAGTGCGGTTAAATAAGTAGGTATTGAGAGATAAACTATGTTTCATACTGAAGAAGAAAGCATCGTAACCATGATCAACCACATTGCGCAAAACAATGTGAGTGCAGGTACTGAATCAGAAGTAGCGGATATGGTGGAAAACCACATCACTAAATTCTGGTCACGTCGCATGAAGAAGATCCTAGCGGAGCAACTTGCGAAAGGTACTGAAGAGTTTGAGCCAGCGGCCCTAGTGGCGGCACAGCGTCTGTCGGCAAAAGTCAGCGCTTAAGCTCTAATCATCGCTTAACGATTAAAAGCCCCTTCTCGTAAGGGGCTTTTTTTATGCCTGCTATTTTTAAAATTGTTAAATTAGCCACTGCTCGGTTTGTTCAATCACCTGATGTAGGATTTGCTTTACCTCATCAAAACTCTCCGGTTGACGCTCGGGGCGCGAGACCAAATAAATCGGATAGTGAAACTCTGGTGAACGCTCAACAACATGTAACGCACCAGACTCCAAATGTGGCAGTACCACACGTGTACGAAAATACCCATTCCCCCCCTGACGCAACATCACATGCAACGCCAGTGGCCCATGGGAATAATGCATGGCTGTCTGTCGACTAAAGGGCAGGCAGCGATCAAATTGCTGGTCAAATTCCTCCCCCCAATCAATGTATAAATCAGGTGTCGACTGCTTGGTAGACGCCACATGAATCAGCTTCTCTTCCGCCACCTGTTCTATCTGTAGATCGGGATAATAACGGGCGCTATGCACCAACGCTGCATTTAAGCGTTGCTGGCGAATGTCTTCATACAGTACATCGGTTGTCGCCACATGACTGGTGAGCTGAAAGGTCTGAGCACTTTGCAAAGCAGCCAACCACTCCACCATCACCGGATTCCAAAGACTATGCTCAGCTCCAAGCGCTAAGGGCGTCAGTGCAGACTCATCTGGATTCTGACAGGCATGCTGTGCTGCCTGCCAAACACTGATCAACTCGCGAGCATAACGCGCAAAGCGCTCCCCTTCCGGTGTTAATCGGGCCCCTAGGCGATTACGGATAAACACCTTGCAGCCAAGCTGCAGTTCTAGGGTTTGTATGCGTGCCGTCACTGTGGTTTGCGTCACATGCAAGCGTTCTGCCGCTTTGGCAAAAGTGCCGGACTGCATGATTTCCAAAAAGGTTTTTGCTAACTCAACGTCCATCATCGCCCCATTTAATGCAATTTTATTGAATTATATATCAGTTAATATTCATTATATCTATTTATAAAGAGTCGCTACCATGCAGCTATCTCAACCATCTGACGCGTCAGAATAGGAGGACATCAGCACATGTGGGCATCATTAGCACAAAAGATTGGCGTGGAAAGTAATCCAACGTCCCATTGGGAACGCCTGATTGCGGGGGGTTCTACTTGTTTAGCCATTGCTGTCGTTGCCATGCTGACACAATGGAGCTTGTCCGACGAAACCCATTTACTGTTTTTCGCTTCTTCGGCAGCGAGTGCCTTTTTAGTCTTTACGCTACCTCACGGTCCGTTGTCGCAGCCTTGGCCAGTACTGGCCGGACAAGCTTTGGCGATGCTGATAGGGGTATTGGCTGGTACTTTTCTAGGTTCTGGCATTCTCGCGGCGGCCTTGGCAGTCGGCTCGACCGTGCTACTGATGCATTATCTTCGCTGCCTTCATCCACCGGGCGCTGCCACCGCGTTTTTCTTTGTTACAGGGATTGAGCATATTCCATTGCAGGAAACC
This sequence comes from Marinomonas sp. HM11-D, assembly GCF_057626615.1. Classification (NCBI taxonomy): domain Bacteria; kingdom Pseudomonadati; phylum Pseudomonadota; class Gammaproteobacteria; order Oceanospirillales; family Oceanospirillaceae; genus Marinomonas; species Marinomonas sp. HM11-D. The sequence goes on from NZ_JBMMKT010000010.1 coordinate 72,262, forward strand.
TGCTTGGCTTTTCTACTGAATATCAGCGTGATTGTGATGCTAGCCATCCTGCTCAATAACGCCTTTCATTGGCGTCGCTACCCTTTATTTTGGTTCACCCAGCAACAAGCCAAGCCGAACAACACAGATTCGGTTGAGTTAGAAGATCTGCATCGCGTGTTACAACAGCACGATGTGTTTATCGATATCAGCCTCGAAGAACTGAAAAGTCTTTATGTGGAAGCACAACAATCCAAACACACCAATAAACTGTAATGACAGCTTTATTCTAGTTGTCTGGAAGCGTCGGAAATATGGCTAATAGCCCACTTAAAACGCCACCCTTAACATAAATAAAAACAATATATAAATAATATATAGCCTCTCAATATTTTATAGTACAAGCCTAGCCTCTCTAATTTGAGATTGAGAAACACTCAAAACTAAAAATAAGGCATTGATAAATATAAAAAATATCGAAGCAACAAATACAAACCCCATCCCGTTCACAGTATAAGTAAACCCGAACACCTATATGAAAAAGAGTTTGCCAAAAAATAACATTAGCAAGACTTATGCTTTATATTAGTTTTTAGGGAGTTTACGGGGGCACACTGGACCGCTAACGTCTCATTAATAAGTACTCTAAAAAGGTTTATAAAAATGGGAACGAAAGCAAAATCGTCCAATACGGACTATGTCATACTCGCCGATAAGGGCCTGTTTCGGGACTTAAACCCAAACATGGCTCTTTTCTCTAAGGGGCTGATTTTGGCCTTTGTCGCCTTCACCCTCTACGACGTGGATCAGGCCGCCAGTCTGTTCTCCAGCATGCAATCTTGGATTCAAACCAATCTTGATTGGTTCTATGTCTTATCCATGTGTATTTTTGTGGGCTTTACCTTTTATTTGATGTGTTCCAAGTATGCGGGCATTCGCTTGGGTAAAGACCATGATCGCCCGGAATTCAGCTACTTCTCTTGGCTGTCTATGCTGTTTGGTGCCGGTATGGGGATTGGCTTGTTGTTCTGGTCGATCGCCGAGCCGGCTTACCATATTCAAAGCAACCCTTTTCTAGCGCCCAATACCGCTAACACCATGGCCGGTGCCGATACCGCCATGCAGGTGACTTTCTTGCATTGGGGCTTACACGGTTGGGCGGTGTATGTAATCGTAGGCTTGGCGTTGGCGTATTTCACCTACCGCCATGAGCTACCGCTGACGATTCGCTCCGCCTTGTACCCAATCTTTGGCGATAAGATTTTTGGCTGGCGCGGCCACGTGGCCGACCTATTAGCGATTTTCGGTACTCTGTTCGGGGTGGCCACTACGCTCGGTTTGGGCGCTGGCCAGATTAATGCTGGGCTACACTATATGTTCGGCATTGACGTCGGCACCGTTGAGCAAGTGATCATCATTGCTGTGGTGTCGGTTATCGCTACCATTTCCGCGGTATCCGGTGTCGGCCGCGGCATTAAGATTCTATCTGAATTGAATATGTGGCTATCGATCATCCTGATCTCCATCTTTCTTATTGCTGGACCAACCGTCTTTGTTTTGGGCTTTTTTGTCACCAACTTGGGTGACTATATTATTAACTTTATTCCGATGGGCTTTTGGGTCGACCCTGATCCTGCAGGTCAATGGCAAGGCTGGTGGACCGTATTTTACTGGGGCTGGTGGATCGCTTGGGCACCATTCGTCGGTATGTTCATTGCGCGCATTTCCAAAGGCCGCACCATTCGTGAGTTCTGTTTAGGCGTACTGATTGTACCCACCTTGATTACCTTCTTATGGATGTCAATTTTTGGTGGCACAGGGCTATTTATGGAGCTATTTGCCGACGCAGGTTTCGGTACCGGCGGCGTGATTGCAGCCGTCAATGAAGACATTTCCAAACCTTTGTTTGTGGTCATTGAACAACTCGGCATGGGCTGGTTTACCCCCATCGTTGTCTTTATCTCAGTGATTTTGATTATTACCTACTTTGTTACCTCGTCTGACTCGGGCACCCTGGTCATTACCACACTAGTGTCCATGGGCAATGAGAATCCACCTTCCAGTTATCGTATTTTCTGGGGACTGAGCGAAGGAGCTGTGGCAGCCGTATTACTGCTCGCAGGAGGCTTGAAAGCGTTGCAAACCGCCTCTCTAGCCGCTGGTTTACCGTTTGCCTTCATTATCTTTATGATGATGTATGCACTCATTAAGTCCCTGCGTGCCGACTTTGAAGGGGTGCAACAGATTCGCGAAATCGCCCCAGAGAAACATACCTATCGTACTGATCATTACATATCCATTTTGAATAATCGCTAGGCTAGAAAGGCGCTCAAAAGAGCGCCTTTCTTTTCATAAATCAACTCTGTTTAAGCGCTGTAATTAAATGTTCATTCAAGTTGCCCGTAAGCGTCGGAAAGATAGCCATCTGACCCGACACGGTACTCATGAGGTACTGCTTTATACCATAATGGTTCGACATACAGTGTTAGCATCATTGCACAGGGTGTTTTATTGGTTAGGCTGGGACGGCATAACAAGAAAATAAAACAGGCATGAAATGTTTTTATTTTTCATTTCAAATCAATGGATTATGAATTCTAATTTTCGCTTTTTAAACATATCAGTTCCATCCGCTGAGCACCCTTCTCATTTGACGCGCCGTTAAAACGCTCCTTTTTAAGCATTGGTTTTGCTAAAAGCAGCGATCAACGTCGGCTCATCCCTTGATCGCTAACGAGTCACTATCGAGAACACTCATAAAGGTCTTCCAATGGGAACAAAATCTAAGCAGTCCGAGACGGACTACGTCATCCTCGCCGATAAGGGTATGTTTCGGGATCTCAACCCGAGCATGGCCTTTTTTTCTAAAGGCCTCATCTTGGCCTTTCTACTGTTCACCATGTTCGATGTGGACTATGCCGCCAGCACCTTTTCTGGATTACAAGATTGGATTCAAACCAACCTAGATTGGTTCTACGTCCTATCCATGTGTATTTTCCTTGGCTTTACCTTTTACCTGATGTGCTCCCGATACGGTACCATCCGCTTAGGCAAAGATGATGAGCGCCCAGAGTTCAGTTACTTCACTTGGTTCTCCATGTTATTTGGGGCCGGCATGGGGGTGGGCTTGCTGTTCTGGTCTATTGCCGAACCGGCTTATCATATTCAAGGCAACCCGTTCCTCGCCCCAGGCACAGAAAACACCCTTGCCGCGGCCAATACCGCCATGCAGATCACCTTTATGCATTGGGGCTTACACGGCTGGGCGGTCTATGTGATCGTCGGTTTGGCGTTGGCCTATTTTGCCTACCGTCATGATCTTCCGCTCACCATTCGCTCGGCTTTATACCCGATCTTTGGCGATAAAATTTTCGGCTGGCGTGGCCATGTGGCGGACCTGCTGGCAGTTTTTGGTACGCTATTCGGTGTGGCGACTACGCTAGGATTTGGTTCTGGCCAGATCAACGCAGGCTTTAGTTATTTGTTTGGCATTGAGGTAGACACCACTTCTCAGGTGATCATCATTGCCGTGATATCCCTACTCGCTACCATCTCGGCGGTTTCAGGGGTCGGCAAAGGCATTAAGATTTTGTCTGAAGCCAATATGTGGATGTCGATTGTCTTGCTGGTGGTGTTTATTTTGGCCGGACCAACGGTGTTTGTGCTTGGCTTTTTTGTCACAAACATCGGTGACTACATCATGAACTTTATCCCGATGGGCTTCTGGGTGGATCCGGATCCTAAGGGGGAATGGCAAGGCTGGTGGACCGTGTTCTACTGGGGCTGGTGGATTGCTTGGGCACCGTTCGTGGGCATGTTTATCGCCCGCGTTTCCAAAGGCCGTACCATCCGTGAATTTTGTCTCGGCGTATTACTGGTGCCAACGCTGGTGACCTTCCTATGGATGTCGATCTTTGGCTCGACCGGTTTGTACTACGAACTGTTCGCCGAGGGCGGTTTTGGCACCGGTGGTATTATTGCTGCGGTAAACGAAGATATTTCCAAACCGCTGTTTGTGGTGATTGAACATCTGCAGCTAGGTTGGTTAACCCCTGTGGTAACACTGATTGCGATTGTCTTAATCGTCACTTATTTCATTACCTCATCCGACTCTGGCACGCTGGTGATCACCACCTTGGTTTCCATGGGCAATGAAAACCCACCATCAAGCTACCGCATTTTCTGGGGCTTGGGCCAAGGCGCGATTGCTTCGGTGTTGTTACTTGCGGGCGGCTTAAAAGCCCTGCAAACCGCGTCTTTGGCCGCTGGCCTGCCGTTTGCCTTTATCATGTTTATGATGATGTATGCGCTAATGAAATCTTTGCGTGCGGACTTTGAAGGGGTACAACAAATTCGCGAAATTGCGCCTCAGAATCAGACCGACCGTACCGATCACTATATTGCGATTTTGAATAATCGCTAATGCTCCTCTTAGCCACAGACCGCTTGGTCTGTGGCTAAGTTATAAATCACGTCGTAAATATTGATAATTAAGAGCAAGAACGCCGTAATCCGGTAATCTCACTTTCTTACAAGACCATTCTGTTTTAGTATTTTGAGATTAAGTCTTGGACATCCAATCTAATCGCCTGCCCAAACTTAATGGCACATATCCTTTTCGCAATTTCATTCAATAGGAACTCATAATGGCGGCTTTTGGTAGCGTGTTTATGCCGAAAATGGCATTAGCAACATTCGAAAACAATCAATGGTCTGAGTCTCAGATCGTTGCCTCTGACAGCATCTCTCTACACCCAGGTGCGCACGTCTTGCATTACTCAAGCACTTGTTTTGAAGGCTTGAAAGCATTCCGTCACGAAGACGGCAGCGTGCACGTGTTTCGAATGGACCAAAACGTCGAGCGTTTCGCACAGAGCAGTAAATTGCTATCACTTCCTGAAGTAAACAAAGAACAAGTTACTCAGATGATCGTGGACATCGTTGCCGAATACGCAGCGGACGTACCAACGCCTCCAGGCTCTATGTACATTCGTCCAACGCACATCGGTACGGAAGCCGCGGTAGGTAAAGCAGCAGCGCCGTCTTTGTCTTCTATGGTGTACGTACTGCTATCACCAGTAGGTGATTACTTCGCTGGTGGTGCACGTGCACTGCGTCTATTGCTAGACGAAACTGGCCAACGTTGTGCACCTCACATGGGTATGATCAAGAGTGGTGGTAACTACGCTAGCGCCCTAGCTCCAACCCTTGAAGCGAAATCAAAATACCAAGCAGACCAAGTACTGTTCTGCCCGAACGGCTACATCACTGAAACCGGTGCGGCGAACTTCCTATTGGTTGATGGCAACGAAATCATCACTAAAGCCTTGGATTCAAGCTTCCTACACGGCGTTACTCGTTCAAGCATTCTACAAATCGCTAAAGACCTAGGCATGACGGTTTCTGAGCGTGAAGTATCGGTAGAAGAGCTGATTGAACGTGCTAAGAAACCAGGTGTTGAAGCCATGCTGTCTGGTACAGCTGCGGTTCTGACCTCTGTTGGCACCTTCATCCACAACGGTGAAGACATCAAGGTAGGCAACGGTGAAATCGGCCCAATGGCACAAAAACTTCGCCAAGCACTGAACGATATTCAGTGGGGCAAAGCACCCGATACTCACGGCTGGCTAACTAAGATCGCTTAATCTCGATCGAACCAGATGCCTAAAAGCCAGCACCTCCTTGTGAGGTGCTGGCTTTTTTGTTTGCACACAGTCTCCTTTTTATGCCCTTGAGGTTATAGCTCGATCGCCATATAACCTTAGCTAAGCAAAATAATTGAGGAGCACACCATGAGTTCTGAAAGCAACTACACGCCGGACAAAGTTTGGCAATGGGACGCTGAGAAAACCCAGCAGTGGTCAAAAACCAACCGTCCTTACGCAGGCGCAACCCACGAAAAAGCGCTATCCAAAGGCGCTCATCCGTTGCAGTTACATTCCCTTGCTACGCCAAACGGCCAGAAAGTCACTATCCTGCTAGAAGAGCTGCTCGCACTGGGCATCAGTGAAGCGGAATACGATGCCTACACCATCAACATCGGTGCTGGAGATCAGTTCTCATCAGGGTTCGTTGAAATCAACCCGAACTCAAAGATTCCCGCCATGCTCGATACCAGTGTCAATCCGCCACTGCGTCTATTTGAATCAGGCGCCATCCTGCAATACCTAGCCGAGAAACACGACGCCTTTATTCCCAAAGATTTAAAAGGCAAAACCGAATGCCGTAACTGGCTGATGTGGCAGATGGGTTCAGCGCCCTTCTTAGGCGGTGGCTTTGGGCATTTTTATGTCTACGCACCGTTCAAGCAAGAATACCCGATCGAGCGCTACACCATGGAAGCCAAACGTCAGCTGGACGTGCTGAATAAGCACTTGGCGGAAAACACCTATATGGCGGGCGCTGAATACTCCATTGCCGATATCGCGATTTGGCCTTGGTATGGTCGTTTGGTATTGGGGCAATTGTACAATGCGGCAGAGTTCTTAAATGTCGAAGAGTACCCCCATGTAAAACGTTGGGCAGATATGATTGCTTCACGTCCAGCGGTACAACGCGGTATCCGTGTCAACTCTTCTGCTGAAGACGGCTTGATCGAGCGTCATAGCGCAGCGGACTTTGATTAGTCGCTACTGAGAACTGGTCACAGAAAGGCTCTGTGACCAGTTAGCGTCTAATTCCAAAGCTCGCCAAAACGATCCTTGTGGCATAGGTAAATACGCAACTCGAACTCCAGCTGATGGTAGTCAGGCTCCATATGCTGACAGAGTTTGTAAAAGGCTTTGTTGTGCTCTTTCTCTTTCAAGTGCGCTAACTCATGCACCAAGATCATCCGTAACATAGGTTCAGGTACACGGCGGAACATAGAAGCCACACGAACCTCATTCTTCGCTTTCAACTTATTGCCTTGCACCCGTGAAACAAAGGTATGCAAGCCTAAAGCGTTGTTGATAACATGGATTTTATCGTCATAAATCACCTTACTGATCGGCGCTGAGCTGCGCATATACTGCTGCTTAATATCTTGCGCATATTGATAGAGCTGTTTTTCGGCCGCTAGATCGTGGGGCTTGGGATATTTTTTTAGTAACCAAGCACCCGTTTTCTCCGCTTCTAAGAGACTCTCAACTTGAGCCTGCAAATCAGCACTGTAGGCGTTTAAATAACGTTTAACTTCGGACACAACACTCTCTCAATGGGACTTTTTTCGTCCAACTTACTGATAAAACAAGGAATAAGAGTCATCTTTTGCAAGATTAACATAAGCATTTTTCAAGCATTTAGGGGAAATATGGTCAAACCATGCAACCTGCGACGAAGCACTGCGGTCCGCTTCAGGGCTGTGATAACTTGTCATAATCTTACCTATTAGCCTACGAGGACACCCATGAAAAAAGCCCTGCTGACCCCATTTGTGGTGGCTTGCTTTGCCGCACCACTGACCCATGCCGCCGATAACGATCTTGATAGCAACAGCAGTAGCTGGTCTGGCTCTGCGGAGCTCGGTGTGGTCTCTACCTCAGGCAACACTGATACCAACAACCTAAACGGCGCCATCAACCTTACTCAAGAAACGGTGCAATGGCGTACCGATTATAGCCTAAGTTCGCTCTACAGTAGCTCGGATAGCGAAACCACTGCGGAGCGTTACACCAGCTCAGCGCAGGCCAACTACAAATTTGATACGCAACAGTTTTGGTATGTCCGTGGCGCCTACGAGAAAGACCGCTTTTCTGGCTACCGTAGCAAAGGCTCAACGTCCACAGGTTACGGTAACCGTTTCTGGCAACATGCCGACGGCTCCTTCTTGGAAGCCTCCTTTGGAGTAGGTTATCGCGACTTTGCGATTGATCGAGACAGTGCAGATGGCGAGTCTGACCGCGGTAGTTTTGTGCGTCTTGCCGGCACCTATGAAAACCACTTAACTCCGACCTCTTTGTTCCGCCAAGAATTGAACAGCGAGATCAGTACCAGCGGCGGAAATACCGTCAATGAGTCGATTTCTTCGCTACAAGCCAGTGTCGTCGATAACTTAGCGATGAAGCTGTCTTATAAGGTGAAGTACACCTCTGATGTACCATCGGATCGGGATACTACCGATACCGAAACCACCGCATCGGTGTTGTACTCGTTCTAATAAAAATGCCCACTTCGGTGGGCATTTTTGCGTCGGCTTTGGACTGAGCTATTGATTGTCCAATGCTTTAATCAAGACAGATGTGTCACAGCGGCCAAAGCCCTGCGCGACTAACTCATGGTAATCTTGGTTAATCACCTCAGTGTACGGTAGTTTTAAACCCATCTGCTCAGCTTGCTCTAGAGCAATGCCCAGATCCTTGCACATCCACTCAATGGCAAAGCCATAGTCAAACTTGTCCTGCGCCATGTTCTCGCCACGATTCTCTAATTGCCACGAACCCGCAGCACCGTATTTCAAGGTTTCTACCAGCGTTGGAATATCCAAGCCTGCTTTCTCGGCAAAGCGAATACCTTCAGATAAGCCGCTCAATACGCCACCCACTAGGATTTGATTCACCATCTTGGTTAACTGCCCAGCACCTATTTCGCCCATACGTGTGCAGGCTTTGGCATAACAGTTCAACACGGGCAAGGCACGATCGATGTCGCTCTGCGCACCGCCAATCATTACCGTCAACACACCATTTACCGCACCCGCTTGGCCGCCTGATACTGGCGCGTCGATGAAATCACAACCTTTGGCTTGCGCCGCAGCCGCCAGCTCGCGCGCGACTTCTGCTGAGGCAGTGGTATGATCGACAAATAAGGTGCCCGGTTTAGCGCCACTTAAGGCCCCTTGTTCGCCTAAGTACAACTGGCGCAGATCATTGTCGTTACCGACACAGGTCAACACGATGTCAGCCGTTTGCGCCGCTTCCTTAGGCGTCAGTGACAAGCTTCCTTGGTAGGTTTCCAACCACACCTGAGCCTTGCTAGGGGTACGGTTATAAACCACGACCTCATGTCCCGCTTGGCTCACATGTCCGGCCATGGGGAATCCCATGGTGCCCAGCCCTAAAAAACTGACTTTCATTGTTGTGCCCTCTGTCCTAGTGTTAGGTTAATAGCTTACGCCAAGCAGACCAAAAAGATACCCGCTCATGACGCTCTTTACGCGTTGATGGATTGTAAAAAATGCCTATCGAATTGGATGTAAAGTGAAGCAGAGGGTAAGATGCGTGCGAACGAGCACGAAGCGCTCGCCGCACGCCTTTACGCAGAGACGCCTAGAATGTTCTAAGGCACCACTGCATAACCATTAATGAATCAAGCACTCCAAAGTGTAGACCAGTGTCAATGGCTCTGCTTTTTATCAGCAGACCAACCTTTCACAGCCTTGCTGAGAGTCGCTATAGTTGACAGGTTAAATCAATAGGAAGTCCGTATGTCCACCACACCAGAGTTTCGTTTCACATTTACGAGCAACGCCCAGCACACCGATCTGAGCTCTGCCCACCTGACTGCCGAAGACATGGGACTTCCAGCCGACATCGCCATTGAGTGCAAACTACAAAGTTTACGCGGCGGCAAACAGCAAGGCTCAAAACTGATTACCCTGACCGTGGGCGACAAGGTGGTGCGTATTGTACCGACTCGCGCCATGGCAATCTTGGATGCAACCCGCGGCGAACTGCGCTATGGCTGGGATTCCCCGGTTCAAGAAATCGTGCACCCAAGCTTTATCAACCAAGAAGCATCGGGCGGCTTGGGCTGGTTAGATGGTTTTAATGAAATGGTGGCACGCTGTGGCTACCAATGGGCCGGTCACCCAGGTGAAGACAATGGTGAAATGCTGACCTTACATGGCCGCATTCAAAACACACCGGCGGACGACGTGATGCTAATTGTGGAACAAGAGCCACCTTATCGCGTCACCCTAAAAGGCCGCGTGGATGAAAAACGCTTTAAATCCACTAACTTTGAGTTGCAGACTGAGCTGTCAATGACCCCTGACGAGCCTTACATTCATCTTAAAGACACGCTGCATAACCTGTCGAACTACGACAACACCTACCAAGCCATCTACCACAATAACTTTGGTACACCGATTCTAGAGCAAGGCTCAACGCTACATGTGGCGGGCACACAAGTATCGCCTTTTAACGAATACGCGACCCAAGGTCTGCACGAATGGAATCAAATGCCAGCACCAACCGAGGGCTTTGATGAAATGGTGTTTAACGTCCTCGCCCTAGAAGACCAAGATGGCATGAGCCATGCGCTGATGAAAAATGCCGCTGGCGATGCCGCAATTGAAGTCAGCTGGAGCAACAGCACCTTGCCAGTGCTGACGATTTGGAAAAACACCGACAGCCTCGAGCAAGGCTACGTAGTGGGGATTGAACCGGGCACCTCGTTTGCCTACAACCGCAAACATCAGCGCTACCTTGGATTGGTGCCTACCATCAAAGGCAAGTCGAGCAAGACCTTCCATGTGCGCTTTGGCCTGTTCAATGACAGTGACGCCATCAACGCCAGCCAAGCGAAAATAGAATCACTGCAACTCGCACCGATCTTGCTCAGCAATAATCCGCTGGTGCAGCTTTAAACCATCAAGTCCACGTGCTGTAGTGTGTCGACGCTGTTATCGTCGCGCACATACAGCCCGGTTTCACGGATCACGCCAGTTTGCTCACCCTTGTTATTAAACAGGCTAAAGGGTGAGCTGGTGCGTTCTAAGACAAACGCACTGATGCCCACCTCCTTTAAAGATAATAGGCTTTCATTACCCGATTCATCGCGCTGCACCAAAACGAGCTTTTGCCAAATCTCATCTAGGCTGTCGATCAAGCCATCTTGGTTATCGTCGTACTGAGCGAGATCGGCAAAACCGCTGCCAGAGCGAGGACCAAACAATTCATTACCATCATCGATGCTGCCATTTTGGTTTTTGTCCAAGGCCAGAAAAGCCGAATCACCGGTGGCAAAGGCCACTTGCTCCGCCTTACCATCCGCATCAATATCAAACGCCATGCGCTGGTTCGTGAGCTGGGCAGCGTTGCCGTTTAAATTCACCACCAAGGGATCTACGGTGCGACTTGATAAGGTCATCTGCCCCCAGTATTCCTCACTGCGTGTGCGGGACATATCTAGGCTTAGATTCACATCCAATTGACGACCATCGTTGAGCGCGAGCTTACCTTGGATGGCCACAGCGCTGGATTCGCTTTCTGTCACCACTCGATATTCTTGAATGGCTTCCAGCACTTGGCGACGACCGGTTCGCACTTCTGAAGCGGGCACCGTCTCTGTCGGTCTTGAATTAGGTCCCGCGATTTCCGGGCTAGTCTCCGTTTGCAGATCCTCAGCATCAAACACCTTCACCTTGATGCCAAACATGCGCTCCAGCAAAGTCACCATGCTGGAAAAACGCACTTCTACCGCCGACATGCCCTGCTCAAACTCATCACTGGCTTGGGCGTCACTACGTGACTGAAATGCTACTTCTTGTTGCGCACTGATACGTTCGCCTAATTGCACTTGCGCCATGGCCGTCGGTGTTGGGCCAGCCGCATTGTCCGAGACAGCAGAGTCAATGCGGGTACGCTTTTGCCCAACAAAGGTCGTGGTCTGTGCGGCATAGCGGGATTGAAACGATAATTGAGTCTCTGCCATGGGGCGGCCTCCCTAAGTGGTAAAACTCAGTTTATCGACCGCCCAGACTGTTTATTTAATAACCAATCGATCTATGGTCGCAGCGAACGATGACTTATGCGTCATCCTGTGCATGTCGGTCGTGAGGGATACAGCGTAGAAAGACGCCCAATCCGACCAATAGAAAGGCGGCACTGATCACAATGGCGACGGGGTAATAGAGGTTACCGGCCATATCCGCTTGGCTGTATTTGATCACCATAATCAAGCCCTCTAGCGCCAGCGCCACACACACGGTACTGATAAAGCGCGGTAAAGTACGTCGCATCATAACAATGACATCGTGCTCATTTTTATTGCCGTACTCTTTATTGATGACCATGGCGAGCTCAAACACGGCAATGGCAATGATATTGGAGTTGATCACCTGAATTAAGGTTTGGGTCAGGGCTTGTCCCTCTCCATGCTGGGTAAATGCGGTCACTAAACTGCTGCCGCAAACCATGGCCGCTAAGATGAAAAACAACAACGCCAAGGCTTTGGCAAATAACTTCTGAATCGTGGCACTCATAGTAATAGCTTCCTTGATGACTGTGCTTTTACCTTACGCAGCCCCGATGCAAAACACGAGTTATGAACAACAAATGCCTCAACCCTTCCATAAAGTCAGTAATGCTTAGGTGTTCTTTACAGCTTCTTTTATCTGCCATTCACTAACGATGCCACACTGATTTCACATTGTTGCGGAATATGAAATATAGCATTCAGATTGTGCTCATTTATTTCCGCATTCATATCTCATACAGTAGCGTTATCACTTGGGGGAGCTAAACATGTCAGATTCAATCGTTATTCGTAAACCTATTATGCCAACACGCTTAGTACTCATGTACCACGGCGTCGGTTCACGTCCAGAAAGCATGTTAACGCTGGGACGTTGGTTAGCGGACAACTTGGATCGCGCCATGATCGTTGCGGTCGCGGCACCGTTCCGCTTTGAAATGGGCGATGGCTTCCAGTGGTTTTCCATTCGTGGTGTCACTGAAGAGAACCGAATTAATCGCATCGAAGAAGTGATGCCACTGTTTGCAGAAAACATCCGCAGCTGGCAGCAAGAGGCTAAAGTCGGCCCTGAAGACACCGCCATCATTGGCTTCTCTCAAGGTGCGATTATGTCGCTGTCGTCGACGCAACTGGTGACAGAGCCTTTAGCACGCCAAATTATTTCACTTTCTGGCCGCTTTGCACTAGAGCCAGAGCATAAGCCTGAAGGCACTAGCGTGCACTTCCTACACGGTAAAGCCGATAAAGTGATTCCGTTAAGCTACTCAGAGCAAGGCTACAACTGGCTAAAGGCGCTAGGTGCCAGCACCACGCTGGACACCTTTGATGGCCTAGCGCACAACATCAACCACGAAGAATCTGTGCGCTTGTTGGAGATTTTGAAGGGTTAAACTGGCTCGCCCGCTTCGTCTTCTTCGACGATATCGGTTTCAGTGAGCGCATCTTCAAGCCATGCTTGCATCGCCGGATGATCGAGCATGGTTTGATGGTATTGCTTCGCCAAGCCTTTCATTTCTACGCCATAGGTGACAAAGCGGAACACCACGGGAGCAAAGAAGGCATCCGCCAAACTGAACTCACCAAATAAGTAATCCCCTTTAGCTTGGTGTTTACTGCGCAATGTTTGCCACAGGGCGAGGATATTTTTGATATCGTTTTTCGCTTGCTGGCTCGCGTCGATTCGACGACGGGCACGGCAGTTCATCGGCATTTCATTACGCAAAGCACTGTAGCCACTGTGCATTTCCGCCACCATGGAACGGGCAAAGGCACGATCGGCAGGGTCTTGTGGCCAACCTTTAAAATCCAGAAACGTCTCATTAACGTATTCGGCAATCGCAAGAGAATCCCACACCGCCACATCACCGTTTACCAAGACTGGGACTTTTTTCACGGGGCTATAAAGCGATAACGCCTCGTAAAAATGTTCGGTAAACAACGTCAACTTAATCTCTTCAAATGGCACATTAAAGGCTTTCAGAGCCAGCCAGCCGCGCAATGACCAAGAAGAGTAGTTTTTGTTGGCGATGATGAGTTTCATACAAGCAATTCCTTAGCAAGTGGTGGGAAGTGGTTTTATTGTGCGCCCTTGATATTCATATGACTAACGAATAGTTTTAATGGATTACTTTCGTTTTTCTAATGAATAGGCCATGCGATGGACATTGATGCATTACGTAGCTTTTTGGCTTTTGTGGATACAGGCAGCTTCACTCGTGCGGCCAAGCAGACTTATCGCTCACAAAGTGCCATCAGCATGCAGATGAAGAAGCTCGAGGAAGCGACCGGACAAACATTGTTCTCAAAGGAAGGTCGCAATGTGGCGTTGACTGAGCGTGGCCAAGAGTTGGTGAGTTACGCACGACGGATCTTGTCACTGCATGACGAAGCCATCAGCCACTTTAAGCATACGGTACATCATCGCCCCTTAGTCGTGGGCTGCCCAGATGATTACGCCGAATCCGTGTTACCCGATGTGGTGGCTTTGATTCGTGAACAACTGCCACAACAAACGTTAAACATTATCTGTGATTGCAGCACCCAGTTACGCCTAATGCTGGATCAAGGCAAGGTCGATGTGGCGATTTTGACGCGCGCTCCCCACGCCGAAGAAGGTTACTTGTTAAAGCATGATAAAGGTGTCTGGGTGCACGGCAACCAAACCAGTCTCGGCGAAACCTTACCTTTAGTGCTATATGAACCGGACTGCAAATTTCACAGTGCTGCCATTGATGGTATGGAAAAACAAGGCCGCCCCTATACGCTGGTTGCCAGCTCTTCTAGCGCCACCGCCATCAAAAGCCTACTACGCCGCGGCATTGGCATCAGTGCCATGGCGGTGTCCAGCGTCTCGCCGGGGCTCACCATTAGCCAAGATTCAAGCTTGCCTGCTCTGCCTTCCGTCGACATTGTCTTGGCTGTGGCTCCGGTGCCGCATCCTGCGTTTGGCGCGCATCTAGCCGCCAAGATCAGTCAATACTTCCAGCAGATGCCTTAGTCATCCGCATCTGACGCAGGCGATTTTAGATAGGCTTTGGTAAAGCGCCAAAAGGTATTGGCTTCATTGCTTAGGGTTTGATTGCGCAGGCGAATCATAAATAAGGGAAACTGGCTATGGGAGCTAAAGTTTTCCACATCCATGCGCACCAAGCGGCCCTCTTCTAGGGAGTCTTTAATCATGTAATGGGGTAAGCGCGCCCACCCCATGCCCGCTTGCACCAGCGTCTTTTTCGCTTGGAAATCATTCACATGCCAACGTCTTCCAGTCGGCAACACAAAGCGATGCTCCTGATCCTCGGCAGAGCGACTAACCAAGATCTGAGGCAAGGAATACAACGCCTGTTGCTTAACCTTTTGCGCGCCAGCTTGTAACCCTGGCAGCAAATCTGGGTGCACCACACAGGTCATGTCCAGCTTGCCCACTTCCACAAACACATGACGATCGTCCAAACCATAACTTGGGCCAATGGCGATATCCGAGGTCTCTTTAATCAGGTGATCCTGAACGCCATTTAAATGATCGGTGGTAAGCTCCACCGCAATCTGTGGATGCTCGGCGTCAAACGCCTTAAGCAAATCCACAATGTGCTCCGTCAAACTCATCTGGCTAATGCATAAACGCAGTGGCTGTTGCTCTGTACCTTGGGCCAAATGATGGCCCAACTGTTCGAGTTGATTCACTTGTAGCAGCAGTTTTTTACTTTGTTTAAAGAAGGCTTTGCCCTCTGCGGTGAGGGTTGGGCGGTAACTGTCACGGTCCAATAAGACAATGCCGTACTGCTCTTCTAGGGCTTTGACCGCGGCACTGATGCTTGGCTGGGTCTTATGGATCGCATCCGCCGCCGCGCGAAAGCTGCCGGTTTCCACTACGGCGATAAAAGCTCGTAACTGATCCAATTTCATGATCGCCTTTTCCTTTCAAGATAATCAAAAAATGAAATTATTTTTATTTCATTATTATGAGTATTCTATAACCAATCAAGTAACACTCGTTCATAACCAAGGGGGACCATTGTGACAACCGCATTAGTGGTGATGTTTATCGCTGGTTTAATCACCGGCTTTTCCAAATTTTCCGTCGGCGGCATGGGCCTGATCGTACTACCGATCGTCATGTTTGCCTTTCCGGGGCCAGAAGCTCTGGGTGTCCTGCTACCGCTGTATATCATTACCGATGTGATGGCGGTCTACAGTTACCGTAAGAATATTTCTTGGCCCGTATTGGCGCGTTTTTTACCGCTGAGTTTCTTCGGCGTTGGCGTCGGTACCTACTTATTGTCTGGCATTGATGCGAGCCAGTTCGTGACGCTGTTGGGCGTTATTATTGTCGGCATGATTGCTTTGGGGCTGTATCTCGACTTTCGCCCGAAAAACGCCTTTATGCAAAAGCCTGTGACCGCGTATTCCATGGGATTTTTCAGCGGCTTAGTGAGTATGGTCGCCAATGCTTCAGGACCGCTCTTTAGTTTATTCCTGTTAGAACAAAAGCTCGGCAAAGAAAGCTACGTCAGCACACGAGCTTGGGGCTTCTTCTTAACTAACCTAGTGAAGTTGCCAATGTATTTGAGCTTAGGACTGCTGACCCAAGAAAGCTTAACCATGAGCGCTTATGCGTTACCAGGATTGTTGGTGGGCTCAGTGATCGGTTATCACTTCTTGAAACACGTGAAGCCGTCTCACTTTAAATGGCTCATTCGATTGGTATCGACCATCGCGGCGATGAAATTGATGTTGTTTTCCTAAACAACCATTGTTGAAAACTCCTAACTTCAAGATTCTATCAAGCATTACGCCCTGTAAAGTCGTAATGCTTGCAAGGTTTCTAGACATCCTGCCCTTAGTTGAAAATAGTTCTCATCAGAGAAATAGAGGGGTCTAGGCAATCCCTTCATTTTAACCAAGCCAAACAACACTAAATAATATCTATTAAAATCATAGCCTTATAATAAATAACTTCATTACAACCACCTTTACACTGGCCTCTTACAAAGCGTAAATTTTCTTTAGTCGGCTTTTCTGAACCTTAACGCTCAGCTGACACCTTCTTGGAGCCGAATCCCCTATCTTGGATTGCGTGTTAGCGAACAACTGCTCGCTCAACACTCTGAAACCAAACTTAGGACGGAGGTCTTCATGAAATCAGATAAGCAATTTTCGAATCAGGGCAATGCACTAGGTCAAGCACGTTCATCAGCACAGGAACAGATGAGCACACCAGACTACTTACTAAACAGCCTTAGCGAACAGAACTTTGACGCTGATTCAGTTGCTCAAATTATGGACAACTTACCACCAGGCCAAATCGTGCGTTACTTTGCACAAAATGGTTTGGATGCTCTATTCCCTCAGCCAGATGACTCTCAAGATAGCCCAACAGAAGACAGCTTCGGTTTAAACGCTGTCGCACTAGAGCTTGATAGCGCTTTAGATGCCAACATCGATGAGGGCATGGAAAACGATCTGTACTCCATCGAACTAGAAGAAGGCGTCACTTACTCTTTCAATGTGACTAGCGCAGAGCTTTCTTCTGCTTACCTAGTGCTACGCGATAGCAACGGTGAGCGCATCGCCAGCGACCTACAAGAAGGTGATGGAACAGGCGCGACAATCACATTCACAGCGCCACAATCTGGTGTCTTCTACCTAGATTTATCAGACACAGAAGATCAAGCGTCTGGCACTTACAATATTAACGTCACCACAGTAGAAGAAGACTCTGCTGAAGACGAGACGGGGTCAGAAACCGAAGACGGCTCTAACGTAGAAGCTGGCGAAGGCACTGAAACGGAAGACGGCTCTGACGCAGAAGCAGGTGAAGGCACTGAAACGGAAGACGGTTCTGACGCAGAAGCGGGCGAAGGCACTGAAACGGAAGACGGTTCTGATGTAGATGCGGGCGACAGCACTGAAACGGAAGACGGTTCTGATGTAGAAGCGGGCGACAGCACTGAAACGGAAGACGGTTCTGATGTGATCGCTGGCGAAGACTCAACGTCTGAAGAAGACAGCGCAGAGACAGAAGAAGACAACACGCCTGTCACAGACGAAGAAGCAGATCCGGTTGAAGACGATTCAACTAACCAGCAAGATGGCTCTGATGTGATCGCTGGCGAAGAATCAACGTCTGAAGAAGACAGCGCTGAAACAGAGGAAGAAAACACGCCTGTAACAGACGAAGAAGCAGATCCGTTTGAAGACGATTCAACTAACCAGCAAGATGGCTCTGATGTGATCTCTGGCGAAGATTCAACGTCTGAAGAAGATGTGGTAGCAGAGGACGATACTGATGTTGTCGTAGATGAAGACACAGAGGACTCAGCGGATCCAGAAGCAGATACCGAAGATGACTCAGTGAATCAAGACGGTTCTGATGTAATTGCTGAGGAAGGCTCTGAAGCATCTGAGGACGTTGTAGCAGAGGATGAAACAACGAACCAGGATGGTTCAGAGGTTGTAACGGATGAAGAAACCGCACCTGAAGAGCCTGCTGAAGCGGTAGACGATACGGTGACAGAAGACAACGCTACGAATCAGGACGGTTCAGAAGTGGTTGCCGAAGACGAAACCGACGCTGAAAACAACGTGGATGTTGTGGATGAGACTGTCGTAGAGGAAGGCACAGAAGTCTCTGAGGACGAGACTGTTGCAGAACAAGGATCTGATGCAGTGACAGAGGAAGATGCGGTCGTTGATGACTATGCTGCGGACACCACTACTGCAGGCGCCATTGCGGCGAATTCTGACGTCGCCGGTAGCTTCGAGCAGGCCAATGACTCTGATTGGTTCGCGATGGACTTTGAAGCGGGTACGGAATACACCATGACGCTTTCTTCTGACAATGTGGAAACACCTGCAATGGTATTGCGCGATGCAGAAGGTCAAACCATTGAGAATAACTTCAACATCACTGGCGACGACCTAACCATCAGCTTCACGGCAGAAGAAGCAGGTTCTTACTTCCTAGATGTTAGCGATCTTTCAGGTGCCGCATCAGGCGATTACACAATCTCTGTAGCAAGCGACGCACAAGATCTGATTGAGTTACCAGAGCTTAATGAAGACGATATCTCGGCAGACGTTCTAACAACTAGCTTGTTGGATGTGGGCGGCACAGTGGCTAGCTCTATCGACTTCGCTGGCGACGCAGACTGGTTCACGACGTCACTTGAGGCAGGCACAACTTACAACTTCTCAATGGAAAGTGACTCAGAAACCGCGCAATTGGCCGTCATGGATAGCGATGGTGAACTGGCCTTTGGCCTTTCTGAAGGCGATGACGGCATACTGTCATTTACGGCAGAAGAGTCAGGCACTTACTTTATCGCAGCATCTGATGCAAACCCAGATGCGACTGGTGATTACCTAATCGGTGTACAACAGCAAACCGCAGACGATGTGATCGCTTAACTCCCCTAGCCATCACTTTGTTAACAAAGCCAGCACCTCGGTGTTGGCTTTTTTCTGCGACCATTTTGTGGCGCCCACTGAATGCGCAAAAATAACGCACCACATTTTCCTCATGCTGACACTCTACAACCCCCTATTTGATTGAAGTCATCACTCATGACCTATGGCTGTAATATACATATTGTTAACTTATGTAAAAATGTTAACTTATGTAAAAACACACAAATGGAGACTCCAGTGAAACAGTCGAAGAACCTTGATGATTCAAAAATTAGCCTTGGCCAACTACGCTCAACCCTGAAAAGTGACTTGAGCACGCCTGATTTACTGAAACAAATCGTCGCGGAAAACGATTTTTACAGCGATATGGATCTAGAGGAAATCGCAAGCCAACCACCGGGACAGTTGGTGAAATATTTCGCTCATAATGGCATCGATCGCTCTGTTTTGATTCAAGATGAGGTAACAGAAGAAACAGAAGCTGGAAGTGATGCGGTACTGTTGGCGGTCAATACTTCTCTGGCAACCAACCTTGCCGAAGGCGCTGAAGTGGATCAATACCAAATCGAGTTGGTAGCAGGTCAAGAGTACTCTTTTACGGTGACGAGCGAGACATTGTTGTCCCCTTCCTTAACACTGCTTGATGCACAAGGCGCGACACTTGCTAGCGATACTCAAGAAGAAGGTGAAACAGAAGCGACCTTTACCTTCACTGCAACCGAGTCAGGCACCTTCTTTTTAACCTTGTCAGAACTTGATGCTGAAGCCATCGGTACGTACAACATTAGTATGTCTGCTGCAGAAAGTGACCTCATCGTTGTCGAAGAGATCGCTGCAGACAGTTCTACCACAAGTGAGGTTCTGGTAGGCAGTACCGTGACTAGCGCCATCGAAACAGCCGGTGACGTAGACTGGTTTGCCGTTGATCTAGTCGCAGGCACAACTTACGATATTTCGCTAATGATTGAAGAACCAGCGCTGGGTAACCTAACTCTTGTCTCTGAAGTGGACGGCGTAGTCGTTGAACTAGCGAGTGATGACGATCTGGATGGCAGCTTGTCCTTTGCAGCGTTGACGGATGGCACTTACTACATTATTGCCTCCGCAACGGATGCTGAAGCAACCGGTACTTACGCCGTTACCGTCGGCGTTCAAGAGTTGCCTGCTGAAGATCCAGCTATGATGGTTTAATTGCGACCTAGAAAAGAACTCCTTTAACAAAGCCAAATTTAGCCAACACCTCGGTGTTGGCTTTTTTTATCCATTAAAAGAATAACTCGCGCCCCTTTCATTCAAAAAATAAACATGCACATTTTATGCATAATTATTTGCTAAATCCTCACACCCTACTGACACCATATTTTGAATAGATCACCTATATTTATAACTACTTTGGCTAATATATCTGTATCTAGTGCGGCCTAAATAAGTATTAAAAAGAAAACGGAGGCTTCCATGAAAGCGGCAAAACATCTTAGCGATCTGAACATCAGCCTAGGGCAAGCTCGAGCGTTTATTCAAAGCAACTTAAGCACCCCTGATTTTTTGTTACAAGTATTGAATCAGTACGAATTCAGCAATGAAATGTTAGCAGAGATCATGGGGACAGCTCGCGGTCATATCGTGCGTTACTTCGCTCACAATGGCATCGATAGCACGATCCTAGATAAATTCCATACTGATGACGATGATTCAGAAGACAGCGGCGTCATTGAGCTGACGGTGAATTCCAACCTAGACGCGGACATCGGTGAGGTGAAGGAGTCGGACCTTTATTCTGTTGAATTGGTTGCCGGACGAGATTACACCTTTACCGTAACCAGTGATGAACTAGAGCTGCCTTACTTGGTGCTTCAAGATGATAAAGGCCAACGACTTGCCAGCGGCATCAAAGTAGGTGATGACGAAGCGGCAACGTTCGACTTTAGTGCTACGCAAAGCGGTACCTTCTATCTAGCCTTTTCAGATGTGATCGATGCCTCCACCGGTAATTACAACATTAGTTTCGTGGTGATCGATGATTTCAGTGCCGACATCGAGACTACTGGTGTCATTACAGTTGATGGCGACCCTGCGGTGGGTGACCTTGAGGTGGGCGGCGATAAAGATTGGTTTGCTGTGACGCTTTTGACGGATGAAACCTACAATATTGTTGTCGAAAGCACAGATTTGTCGGTGCCTCTTATTGCTGTATACGATGCAACGGGCACATTGGTCTCCGAACTGGCTTTAGAAGATGAAGACGGCATTTTAGAGTTTACCGCCGACGCAGATGGTACCTATTTTGTTGAGGTTTCGGATTTTGATCCGGCAGCAAACGGCAACTATCTCGTTGGCGTACAGCTCCAAGAAGAAGCGATCGTTTAATTCCCCTGCGATAACTTCCTTACCCAAGCCAACACTCGGTGTTGGCTTTTTTTTACCTATACCATCGCGTGACCTTGCTTACGCAATTGCTTGATCGAGCTAATCACCAAGATCCCCAACGCCGCCCAAATCAGGCCAAAGGTAACCAGCTTAGCTGGCGTAAAAGGCTCGTCATATAAAAACACCGCCAGCATAAACATGGCACTCGGGCCTATGTACTGGAAAAAGCCTAAGGTCACTAAACTGACGCGATTCGCGGCGGCGGCAAAGCACATTAACGGCACCATGGTCACAGGCCCTGCAGCCATCAATAGCAAGCTTGCACCCCATTCACCACTTTGCAAAAAGCCTATATCGGCGCCAAACCAATGCAGTTGCACTAAGGCGTATGGCAACAATATGGCGGTTTCTAGGGTCATACCGGTAAAGCTATCTAGGGCAATTTTTTTACGTATCAAGCCGTATAGACCAAAGCTTAACGCCAATGTCAGAGCGATCCACGGCAAACGCCCGAACTGAATCACTTCAAACACTACCGCTAAACAACACAACCATGCGGCCCATTGTTTAGGCCGATCCAAGCGATCTTTAAAAAAGATCATGCCCAGCACTATGCTTACCAATGGGTTGATGTAATAGCCAAGACTGGCGCTCAATAACTGCTGGCTGTTAACCGCATAGATATAAGTCCCCCAGTTCATCGCGATCAAGATAGCTGAGATTGTAATGGCGCCCAGCACTTTCTTATTCACAGTGCGTTGTAAATCCTGCCATTTACGCAATAAGGTCATTAAGACAATGACCACAACAAAGGACCATACAATACGATGCGATAAAATATCCAACGCAGGAATATGATCAATGGTTTTGAAATACAACGGAGCAACCGCCCACAGTAAATAGGCTGAGACTCCATACAGAATACCCGACCTTGTGGCCGCATCCATGTTTGACATAATTCGTCTTTAGCCTCACTAAAACAACTAGTTAAACACCGTCAAACATAGCCAACTGGCATATCTGATATGTGTCATGCTCGGTCGCCTTACAGTAACACAAGTAAACAAAACGCCTATGATCAAACCGATCACATCGGCAAAGGATGCTTTTAAACAGCTAATGCGGATGCTTTTACGTTAACCCCAATCATGCGAGGTGGATCATGCAATGTTTGGCCAATTCTAAAAGATTCCTGCTCTCTTCTGGTGTGCTCTTGGCAAGTGTCGGTGCTTTTGCTCAAGAGCCCATTCAACCGATTGAACCCGTTAAAGAAATTAACCTAGCCATGGCTGAGCTTGGCAAGAAGTTATTCTTTGACCCACGCTTATCGAAATCCGGTTTTATCTCCTGCAACTCCTGCCATAACTTAAGTATGGGCGGCACGGATAACCTAAAAACGTCGATTGGCGATCAGTGGCAGCAAGGTCCCATTAACTCTCCCACTGTGCTGAACTCTAGTTTGAGCTTTGTGCAATTTTGGGATGGCCGAGCAGCGGATCTTAAAGAGCAAGCCGGTGGGCCGATTGCCAACCCAGGAGAAATGGCTTCGAGCCATGGTTTAGCGGTAAGCGTCGTGGATTCGATCCCAGGTTATCAACGTGAGTTTCAGCAAGTCTTTGGCCAGCAGAGCATTTCGATTGATCTGATGACCGATGCGATTGCCGAATTTGAAAAAACACTGGTCACCCCTAATGCACCCTTTGATCAATGGTTGATGGGCGATGAGAATGCCATCAGCCCAACGGCCAAACAGGGCTACACCCTATTCAAAGAAAGCGGCTGTACGGCATGCCATAACGGCCCTGCGGCGGGCGGCAACTCGTTCCAAAAAATGGGCGTCATCGAAGCCTATCAAACCACTAATAGCGCGGAAGGCCGCGTCGCGGTAACCGGCAAAGACATGGATCGCTTTATGTTTAAAGTACCGACGTTACGTAATGTGGAGCGCACCTACCCATACTTTCACGATGGTGAAGCGGCGACGCTAACGGAGGCTGTGGATATTATGGGGCGCTTGCAGCTAGGACGTCAGTTTGCAGAGGACGAGAATGCCGCGATTGTGGCTTTTTTGAAAACCCTAACTGGCGATCAACCGACATTTACTATGCCGATTCTGCCACCGTCAGTGGACAGTACGCCTCAGCCAGAACCTTTTAATTAAGTGAAACATCAGCCAGTCCCCCATCAGATGACTGGCTGATCGACCACCGCTTGCAATGCTGCCAGCGTTGCTTCAATACAGCTCGTTAATTGTTGAATTTCAAGGGAATAGTCCTGCTGCAAGCCTTGTTGAGCCAGTTGCTCTAGCGCACGTAATTTAGCGGACAGTTGCAGCGCCCCAATCGCATCCGCATCTCCAGCGAGGCGATGGGCGATTTCGGAGACTTCGTAATCATCTTGCTCCGCGCGCATCTGCCGTAACTCCTCTAGCCCTTGCCGCATCGCTTTTTCCAAGCTTTGCACTAGCTTTAGCAAACGCTGCGCACCTAACGCGGACAAGTGAGAGCGGATTAGAGTCATATCAAGCAGTTCTGCGTTGGGCAGACTTTCCTCAGTCAGCTCTGGCGCTTCCGTTTGCGTGCGCATGGCCTGATGCAACAGGTCACGCTTAAAGGGCTTAGGTAACACCGCCAAAATGCCCGCTTCATGGCACTTTTGTACATTGGAGGGTTGCACATTGGCAGTCAGCGCAATCAAAGGCGTCGTTTGATTGGGTCCTTGTTGCTGACGAATATGCGTGGCGATTTCCAAACCGCTCATATTGGGCAAATGAATGTCCAACAGTATCAGATCAAAGCGCTGTTGCTGCACCGCCGTTAACGCTTGCTCGCCATTTTCAGCCAAGCTGACCTGATGGCCCTCTTGCGTTAACAGCTCAAGAGTCACCGCCTGATTAATGGGCGTATCCTCGACCAGCAAGATACGCATTGCTGGCAATGGCGTTTGCGCAACACTCATATCCGCCGTTGAGGAAAGTTGCTGCAGCGGAGTCAGGGGCACATAAACCCAAAAGACACTGCCGAGGCCCACTTCACTGCTAACGCCGATCTCCCCCTGCAAGGCGGTCACCAATTGCGCCGTGATCGCTAGGCCCAAACCGGTACCGCCAAAACGCCGAGTAATACTGTCATCCGCTTGGCTAAAACGCTCAAACAGCTGGGTTTGATAATGTTCGGGAATACCGATGCCGGTGTCTTCTACTTCAAAAATAACACCGTCACTAAGCTCGGGATCCTGGCTGGGTGCGACCGTTATGGTGACCTGTCCTTGCTCGGTAAACTTGATTGCGTTCGAGACGAGGTTCGACAAGATTTGCCGTAGCGCTCCCGCACCGCCGCGATAATGACTCGCCAGTTCGTCACTGATATTAAGGCTAATCTCTGTCTGCTGAGCTTGTGCTTGGGCGGAAAACAATAGACTGGTGGAGGTGACGAGCTCACGTATGGAAAACTCACTGATTTCGGGGCTAAACATACCCTCTTCTAGGCGCGCGTAGTCCAGTAACCCGTTCAAGATTTCAAGCAAGGCGTCCCCTGACTGATAAATCGCATCGAGCTTTTCCTGCTCCGCTGGGGCTTGGTCGGTGCGTTGCAGTAATTCCACCATCCCCATGATGCCGTTTAATGGGGTTTTAATTTCATGACTCATGGTGGCCAAGAACTGGCTTTTCGCACGGTTGGCTTGCTCGGCGGCTTCTTTGGCATCCTGTAGTCGCTGGGTGCGTCGTCTGACTTGGTCTTGCAGTTGATCACGATGGAAACGTAACTCCGCCTCGATCTGATCTTTTTGTTTAATGTCTTCAAGAATCGCTTCGCGCATTTCGTTTAACGCATTGACCACCGCATCGATTTCATCCGCCTGCGCTGACTTGGGCTTATGGGGCAGACGCAAGGCTTGCGTCAAATTCCCCGCGTCAATGGAGCGGGTATAGCGTGCCATATACTCTAAATGACGGGTCACCATAAAATGTACGATCAGCAGGAGCAGCAAGCCATTGATCAATACAAGAGCACTTTGGAATAAAGCGATCTCAATCGCTGAACGTAGCAAGCGTGATTGGATCGCGACCATATCGTGGTACACCGTTAGCTCGCCCAATAAGCGCTGCGTTTCTTGTCCAGAGCGATCAATGTAATAGATATCAAAGGTGGTGCCGTAGGCTTGCGCTAAATTCTCCGGCGCATCTCCAACCACAATGTCATCGCTCCAATCGGTCGAATGCAGCATCACCGCATTGACGTTGGAAAAGTTCATGATGCCTTTCAATTGCAGCAGTAACTGTTCCCGATCGAGATCCCATAGACCTTTGCGAATCCCTTCAATATGAGAGGAGGTAATAAAGTCGGTTTGCTGCTGTAACGCCAGTCGCTCACGGCGATATTCGTTGTAGACCTGAATGCTGGTGGAAATCAAAGCAAGCAACAAACTCAGGGAAATCAGCTTAATAAAGATACGATAGGCCAGCGGATGCGCCTGCTTATAGCCCACCACCTTACTGATCCAAGACGCTTGCTTCATGGCAACTCCTTGCGCGTCGAGGGTGTGGCCATGGATTCTAAATAGATAGCTCGATATTGCTCGACCCACTTAGGAATCGGACTTGGATCGGATAACAACTGGGCTAACGCTTGATTCAACTCGGGCAGGAAATGGATAAGGGGCGATTTTTTCGAAATCCCCACGTACCAGTAATCGCTGACATCGGTGGAAGTCGAGGCGATTTGCCCCGTCAGTCCAAGAACATCAATTTGCAACTGCCCCGAGAGCTGCCCCATGGGCACCACGTCTAGGCGGTTGTCTGCCAATTTATGCAAGTTCTGATCTTGGCTCGATACCCATTCGAGACTCGGATATTGACTCAGTGCGGCATCGGTTTTATCGCCAAAGCTGTCGCCCATCAGCACGCCAACACGCAGGCCCGCTAAGCTCTGCCAACCATTAAAGTTCACCGGGCGTTCGACGGGGAAAAACAGGTCAATGGCTTCGTGAAGCACGGGCGTTTCAAGAAACGTCATATAGTGAGTGCGCGCCTCGGTGCGAAATCCAGTCAATAGATCCACATTGCCTAGCTCCACTTCTTTGAGGCAACGTCGCCAATTACTGTTTTGGCGGGTATCCACCTGCACACCCAGTGAATTCAACATTTGTCGTACCACCTGGGTATTCACCCCTTCCACATGCCCTTCTTGCGTCACCCAAGAAGCGGGTGGATAAGCACTGGTACCACAAAGTTTTACCTTGAGATTGGCTAAGGTCGGAACAGCATTCTCTGAGTCAGCGGCCCAACTCTCGCTATGAAAGGCAAAGCCAAGCAGCGCGACAATTAAGGCGCGCATAACTCGTCTTCGATGGAAGATAAGCTAAACAAATAGCCGACCCCATGCACGGTGATAATCATTTGCGGACAGTTTGGATCTTCCGCCAACTTACGGCGAATGCGGCCAATTAATACATCAATAGTGCGATCGGTCGCGTTCCAAGTACGGTTTTTAATGCGATCCATTAATTGGTCACGGGATAAAGGGGTGCCTTCGTGCTCCATTAAGGTCAGCAATAGCTGGAACTCGCCTTCTGTAAGCTGAGTAATGGAACGATCTGCTTTGACCAATACACGACGGGAGGTGTCGAGCTGCCAAGGCCCTAGATTGCGCAAGGTAGGTTCGTCCGTAGGCTTAGCCATGGCTCGTTGCGCTTGCACTCGACGAATCAGGTTTTTGCCCCGCGCTAGAATTTCACGTGGGTTAAACGGCTTACACACATATTCGTCAGCGCCACACTCTAAGCCGATAATGCGGTCAATTTCATCCTGCTTACCAGTCACCAGAATAATGCCGATTTCCGAGCGCGAACGCAGTTCACGGGTCAAGGTCAGACCATCTTTTCCGGGCAGGCGGATATCCAGTAACACCAGATCAAACACGTCCTCTGCAAGGCGTAGCTCTGCGGCTTCGGCGGTCTCAACACCTTCGGCACTGTAGCCTTCTTCGGCGAAGTAACTTTGCAGTGTCTCACGCGTCACTAGCGAGTCATCGACGACAAGGATTTTGATTTCTGATGTCAGCATGGTCTGATCACAGTTTCACAATAAAAAAGGGAGTTGGTCATAATGCCGTCATACGACAAAGCAGTGATAGGACTATAGCAACTCATCTGACAAAAGATAAGCGCCTAGCCTACGGCCATTTGTGAATGGGTTGTAAACTCAAATCCAAGTTGTAAACCAGCTACCTACATTTGTATCAAACTCATAAACCCAGCGTCTCCAAGCGCCATACTCGCTACTTATTCCCATTCATGCGTCCGTCAGTGCACGCCTCAAAAGCCACCATCACCATCCTCGTTCGCGCCGCGCTGGTGCAATCGACCAAAAACAGGATGACTCACGTATAAAATTGATTTGTCTGGCTTTTCACAATGCCATTTCAAAGAAACATTTTGGTGCACAGCAACAGACGGCCCACCTGCGAGACAGTTTAGAAGGCGCTTTTATGAGCAGCTGCTTCAGCTCTTAAAACCCCTTTTAGACACATAAAAGTGCCTAAAAGATGCCATTTTGGCATCACATTGTTCATACAAAGTATTACGACCTGTTTGAGAATTCGTTGATCTAACTTGTTACAACATGGACTTACAAAAGTGCGTCGAGCAGCCTCAGCTGCTCCTCTAATAATAATGTAAGGAACAGGAAGGATTTATGGCGAATAAGGTGCAAACCCCAAGCTTTGGTCTGGCGTTGATTCCCGTCGTACTGACGCTAATCATTCTCGGCATTCAAATTTTCTACTTTGGCGATTTCACGCCACACATTCCACTGGCCATCGGTGTTGCCATCACTAGTTTGGTGGGGATTAAGCTGGGCTTTAAATGGAAAGAAATCGAGCAAGGCATGCTGCATGTGGTGTACGTAAGCTTACCCTCAATCGGCATTCTGATTTTGGTAGGTATGATTGTTGGCGTATGGATCGCCAGCGGTACGGTGCCTACCTTGATCTACTATGGCTTAACCGTGTTATCACCACAGATTTTCCTAGCCGCCGCCATGATTCTGTGTGCCGTGGTGTCTCTGTCTTTGGGGACCTCGTGGGGTACGGTCGGTACGGTCGGCCTAGCGCTAATGGGCATTGGTGCGGGCTTTGATATCCCAATGTACTGGACCGCAGGTGCTGTCGTATCGGGTGCGTTCTTTGGCGATAAGGTGTCACCGCTTTCGGACACTACGAACCTTGCACCAGCGGTAACGGGCACCGATCTGTTCTCACATATTAAAAATATGATGCCAACGACCATCCCATCCATGTTGATTGCACTGGTTATCTACCTAGTGGCAGGTTTCACGTTAATTGGTGATGGCGCGACATCATTTGACCGTATTAACTCAATCACTTCGGCACTGCAAGCCAACTTCGATATCTCTGCTTGGTTGCTACTACCAGCAGTGATCGTTATTGCATTAGCGGTGATGCGTATGCCTCCACTGCCATCATTGTTTGCTGGTGTTGTGGCAGGTGGTGCAACGGCTATGTTTGTGCAAGGTGCGAGTTTTTATGAAGTGATTACCTTTGCCAACAGCGGTTACTCGATTGAAACGGCCTCAGCTGAAATTAACAGCCTGCTCAACCGTGGCGGCATCCAATCCATGATGTGGACCATTTCCATGATTTTGATTGCGCTAGCCTTTGGTGGTGCTTTAGAAAAAACCGGCTGCCTAGAAGCCATTATTCGCGCCATCATGTCGAAAGTACGCAGCTTCAGCGGCCTACAAACGTCAGCAACCTTTACTTCGGTAGCAACGAACCTTGTCGCTGGCGACCCGTACCTATCCATTGCGCTACCTGGTCGTATGTATGCGCCGGTGTACCGTGGCATGAAGTATTCAACGCTGAATCTATCTCGCGCCACTGAAGAAGGCGGTACGCTGATTTCGCCATTGATTCCTTGGAACGCAGGTGGTGCCTTTGTCATCACAGCGCTAGGTCTCAGCATCGGTGACGGCAACTTTGAAAACCTATTGTATATCCCTCTGGCGTTCGCCTGCTGGATCTCACCCGTACTAGGTCTTTGTTATGCACAACTAGGTTTGTTCTCACCTAAAGCCACCGCTGAAGAGCAAGAAGAATGGAAGAAACAGGGGGAAACCATTACTACCTTTGATCATTCGGGCGAAGCCAATACTTTCACCGCAGGTGACGCCTCTTACGCCATGAAATAGAGATTTAACATAGACTCCCCCTAGCTTAAGCGTATCGCTCAAGCAAAAAAATCCCCGCTTGGTGCGGGGATTTTCCTATTCATTTCAAATGATTAGGCGGCGGTCACTTGCGTTTGCTTCACCTTTGGCCAGCCAAAGGCAATCGAAGACAACGCCACTAACGCTAATATCCAGCTGTACTGCACATGGGTAATTAGCTCCAATGGCGAGATCCCAGCCAGTGATGAAGCCAATAGAATCTGCGCACCGTAGGGAATCAAGCCTTGAATGACACAGGCAAAGATATCCAACAAGCTGGCACTGCGACGTGGGTCAACGCCATAACGAGTCGCGATGTCTTTCGCCACCGCACCGCTGATCAGAATCGCCACGGTATTGTTCGCGGTACATAGGTTGGTAAGCGCCACTGAGGCACTGATACTAAATTCACCCGCTTTGCGTGAGCCATCTTGAGCGCCAAAGCGACGACTGATGGCTTCAATCGTTTTCACGATCCAAGCCAAGCCACCTTGAGAAGACATCAAGCCACCTAGACCGCCGATCAACAAGGACAAGATCATAATCTCTTGCATGCCGGTGTAACCTGCGTAAATGTCTTTTGACAGACTCGCCACACTGTAATCGGCCATGCTGACTAAACCAATCACGCCCGCTAGGACAATACCTGAGAAGAGTACCAGCAAAACGTTGACACCCAAGATCGCCAGCAGCAACACCGCCACATACGGCAATACCAGCCAAATATTGTAGTCGGCAATGTCACCCACATGGGCTTGGGAACCTTGTAAGAACAACCACACTAGCACCAACAGAGCCGCTGGCAGGGCAATCTTAAAGTTCATGCGGAACTTGTCTCGCATATCACAACCTTGAGTACGGGTCGCGGCAATAGTGGTATCCGAGATGATGGATAAGTTATCACCAAACATGGCACCGCCCACGACCGCGCCGACTGTGGTTAACAGTGGTAGATCCGTGGCTTCTGCCACACCAATAGCAATGGGTGCAATCGCCGCAATGGTACCCATGGAAGTCCCCATCGAGGTCGCCACAAATGCGGTGATAATAAAGATACCTGGCAGAATAAAGCTTGGTGGAATGATGCTCAGACCAAAGTTGACCGTGGCATCAACACCGCCGATGGCTTTCGCCACGCTGGCAAAGGCACCTGCCAGTAGATAGATCAACACCATGGTAATAATGGTGGGATCGCCGACACCTTTCATAAAGGTTTCAATACGTGTGTTTAATGCACCACGACCCAAGAAAATCGCTAGCACTAAGGCTGGTAAGATCGCCACCGGGGCTTGGATTTGATAGAAGGCAAAATCAACACCTTGGCTTTGATACCAAAGGCCACTGCCCACAAAAAGTGTTAAAAACAGGACGAGTGGCAATAAAGCCACTGGGGTTGGTTTAGTCATAGCAACTGTTGTTTCCAGTATAAAGTCGTCAATTTCGTAGCTTTTGGCTACTGTTCGCGCTCATGATAGAGAAAGATAGAGGCCTTATCCAATATCAAAACGTGCTTTTTGAAATCCGTTTCGTTATAACCAAAATATCAAAAATATGGGCAGCATAAATTAAAACGAAATAAGCGATAGGAATTTTGTCAAAGCTGAGGTTTCTGTGCTCATGTTGTAAGATTTCTAGTGTGACATCGTCTAAACCAATAATAGCACTCTTACTTATTAAACAATCACTTAGAGACATGCCGATGAAAAAGCTCACACTGGCAGCCGTGCTCCTGATCATCGCCAGCCTATTATTTTGGCACTTCCATGATTGGCTGACACTGGAGGCCATGCAACAGAACCTTGACCAATTCCAACACTGGCGTGACCAACAGCCGCTGCTGGTGACCTTGGCCTTTTTTATCTTGTATGTTTTAGTGACGGCCTTATCAATTCCTGGTGCCACGTTAATGACCCTTGCTGGCGGTGCTTTGTTTGGCCTTGGCTGGGGATTGGCCATCATTTCCTTTGCCAGTACCTTGGGAGCGACCCTCGCCTTTATTGGCGCGCGCTATTTCTTGCGGGATTGGGTACAAAGCCGTTTTCAACAACGCTTAACCGCCATCAATCAAGGGGTGGCACAAGACGGGGCCTTTTACCTATTCACCTTACGGCTGGTGCCGGTGTTTCCGTTTTTCTTAATCAACCTCTTAATGGGGCTCACCCCAATCAAGGCTTGGACCTTTTATTGGGTATCTCAGCTCGGCATGCTGGCCGGTACCGCGGTGTACGTAAATGCCGGCACACAGCTGGCGCAGATCGATAGCCTCAGCAGCATCGTATCGCCTAGCTTGCTGCTGTCTTTTGCCCTGTTAGGTATCTTTCCTTGGTTTGCTAAGCTCTTGCTTTCCTTAGTAAAAAAGCGCCGTGTCTATCAAGGGTTCCAGCCCCCGAAACACTATGATCGCAATCTGATTGTGATTGGTGGCGGCGCGGCAGGGTTGGTAAGCGCTTACATTGGCGCCACCGTAAAAGCCAAAGTGACCCTGATCGAACAAGCCCATATGGGCGGGGATTGCCTTAACTTTGGCTGTGTGCCGAGCAAAGCTCTGATCAAAAGCGCTAAGGTCGCCGCTCAGATGCGCCATGCAGAGCGCTACGGCTTAACCAGCGTCACGCCTGAGTTTTCCTTCAAGCAAGTCATGGCACGCGTACAAGAAGTGATCCAGAAGATTGAGCCCCATGACAGCGTTGCGCGTTACAGCCAGCTGGGGGTAGACGTGCGCCAAGGCCACGCTAAGCTATTGGACCCTTGGCGCGTCGAGATCACAGACGAAAGCGGAAGTAAGCATACACTCACCAGTAAAAGCACTATTATCGCTACGGGTGCACGACCTTTTATTCCAGATATCAAAGGGTTAGCAAGCGTACCCTATGTCACCAGCGATACTTTATGGCAAACCTTCCAGGAGCTAGATGCGCCACCAAAGCGCCTCTTAGTATTGGGCGGCGGACCGATTGGCTGTGAGTTGTCACAAGCCATGCAGCGACTCGGCAGCCAGGTCACAGTGATTGAAAAAAGTGAGTATTTACTCTCGAAAGAAGATAAGGATATCAGTAGCTTAGTTCGTAAAACCCTCGAACAGGACGGTGTTCAGATCATCACAAACACCAGCGTAGAGCGCTTTGAACGCTCTGGGGACATTTCAAAAGCCTATTTAAAACAACAAGATGGCCAGCAAAGCTGCCTTGAGTTTGATGTTGTGCTGGTGGCACTGGGGCGCCAAGCACGCTTACAAGGCTTTGGTCTTGAAGAACTGGGTATCTCAGCCGATCGTACGATCGACACCAATGACTACTTAGAAACCCTCTACCCTAACATTCTCGCGGCGGGGGATGTGGCAGGGCCTTATCAGCTGACCCATGTGGCAGCACACCAGGCATGGTACGCCAGCGTCAACGCCCTATTCGGCCAATTTAAACGCTTCAAGGTTGATTATCGGGTGATTCCTGCGGTGACCTTTGTTGACCCGCAAGTGGCTCGTGTAGGCTTAAATGAAAAAGAAGCTCAAGCCCAAGGCATCGCCTATGAAGTGACTCAATACGATATCTCGGACTTGGATCGTGCCATCACCGAAAGCAGCGCTAAAGGCCTGATTAAGGTACTGACCGTCCCCAATAAGGATCGCATCTTAGGCGTCACCATTGTCGCCGAACATGCGGGGGAAATGCTGCCGGAGTTTGTCTTAGCGATGAAGCATGGGCTTGGCTTAAATAAGCTGCTTGGCACCATTCACGCCTACCCTACTTGGGCAGAGGCGAATAAATACGCCGCTGGGGAATGGAAAAAAGCTCACGCCCCTGAAAAGCTGATGCCATGGCTAGCGCGTTATCACGCTTGGCGACGCAAAGGCTAACGCCGAGTTACAGGCGTAGGCATTTCGCCTAGGCCTGCAAACTCCAGCTGAGAATAAACATTGCCACGGCCACCCAAACAGACATCACAGCGCCATAGAAAAGATTGGCTTTACCCAAGGTAAAATTATCGACACCGTATTTACCCGAGACCGATAAGTTAATGCCTGACAACGGACTGATCGAGGTGCCGACCGCCCATGCACATAAGGACACAAACGCTAGCAAGGTATTGTTTACATCATTAAATGGCACCACGGAACTCATCAACGAAATCCCAACAATCGGATGCAGGCCGAGCAAGGCAATACCACAAATAGCCAGGAAGCAGGCGTAGGCTTCGACAAAGCCAAACTCGGCAAACAAAGACCAACCTTCCCCTAACACACCCTTTAGCGCCAAGCTGACGGTGGTGGTTAAAAAGCCCGCTGCCAAAAACAGCGATAGCTCATTGGCCATGTTCGTCAAACGAATGTTGGCATGTTCCGTTAGGCGCTGCTTGGTATGACGCGGGCCATTGCGCATCAATAACAACACCATGACCGAGAGCGGGCTCAACAGGGTAACAATCGATAAGATCGCCACATTAGGCAGGATAAAGTAGTGAAACAGCAGCACCAGCAACGCCAGTGTCACAGGGAAAAACAACGAATTCAACGCTAACGGAAAGCCAATAAAATCGTCCATAGAGCCTTGGCGTTTAAACTCCCACAGAGACATCAAGCAGGCCACCACGGCAATCGGCACACCGATCATGGCCAAGTGATGGAATTCCGCTTGCGGCGCAATCGACAAGGCAACCGCCACCGAAGCAAAGAACGGCGACCACCAACCGGCGCTGGTTAACGCGCGCACCAGCACCGAAAACTGGGCTGTGGACATTTCTTTGGATAAGCGCTGTAACTTATCCCCAACCACAAATACCGCGGACATATTGATGACCGCCCCGAGCAGCTGAACACTGGCCCAAGTACTGACCACCCCTTTGCCACCGAGGACCGGTTTGCTTTGTTTTACGGTATCGGGCAATAAGCCCAAGAAAGACACTGCTGAAAGCATGGCCACAATGCCAAGGTTACCTTCAAGCAGATGCCAGAAAGGAATCGTGATGTCAGTGCCCAGAGCTATCGCCAGAGCCACCAGTCCCACACCGATCAATAAGCTGATTTGACGCTTGTTACGGCCATTGATACGGGGCCACGCGCTGATGCACACCAGCCAATAAATCAGTGCCGAGAACATCGATAAGCCGCTTAAGCCTGGGATGAGTGCCAATAGAAATAGGCAACAGCCGATCGCTACACCATAACCGGATAAGGTTTTGGCGCTGAGCTGATCCTTAGCAAGCTTATCGAAACGCATATGACATCCTTTTAAAATCGATTTGGCGCGAACGGTTTCGTATCAATAAAGGTACGTTGACCAGCGACCATTTCCGCGATTAAGCGCCCTGTGACCGGTCCAGTACTAAAGCCAACATGCTGGTGACCAAACGCCAACCAGATATTAGCTTGCTTTGGACACGGGCCAATGGCGGGTAACGAATCTGGTAATGTCGGACGATTGCCCTGCCAGAGGGAACCTTCCACCTGCTCGCCTAAATGCAATGCTTGACGCGCAAATGGCATCAGCTCACACAATTGATTAGGCGATAGAGGCGCCTCTTTGTCCTTCAGCTCCGAGCCACTGGTAACGCGGTAGCCTTGCGTGGTGCGCGCGATGACAAACGACTTATCAGCATCCAAGAACGGACGTTGTAGCAGTTTCTCATCCAGCACTTCAAAGTGTTGATGGTAGCCGCGCTCAAAACACATGGGCAGCGGTTTCGTCAGGCTTTTCAGCAGATCATTTGACCATGGCCCAGCGGCCAATACCAATCGGTCTGCGCGATATACGTTTTGCTCACCGTGCAACACAACTTGAGTCCCTTCGCGAGACAAACGGGAAACATTGTCGATCACTCGCTCGCCACCCAGAGATACAAACAAATCAATGTAGTGTTGCGTTACTTCCCCGGGATGATTAACCGAAGCGGCATCTTTGATGTGTAAACCGCTTTTGTAAATCGGCTTTAAGGCAGGCTCCAAGGCTTGGATTTGCTGCGCATCAATTTCCTCTACGGCAATGCCCAACTGCTTATAAATCGCCTGTTCATAGCCCGTACCGTGGACACCTGTCTCAGAGCGAAACAGCTTCAACCAACCACCTTCTTGCAAGCGTGCCATTTGCCCGCTCTTGGCAAGCCATTTCTTATGCTCAGGTAAGGCTTGGCGAATCAGGCTATCCAAGGCTCGGATATTTTTCTCCGAATTCGGCTCAAGCGACTGATACAGAAAGCGAGAGGCCCAGTTTGCATGTTTCAACAAGTAGCGGTAATCCAAGCGCACAGCCAGGCTTTTGTTAAACATGTACTTGTGCAAGCTTGGAATGAGGTTCTTATTATTCATCAAATAAGCAGAACTGCGGGCAATCACACCAGCGTTACCAAATGAGGTCTCTTTCACTTCACTTGAGCGATCAATTAAAGTAACTTTGAACCCCTTCTCGAGCAGATTCAGCGCACAACTGACGCCGACAATACCTGCTCCAACCACATAGACGCTGACCATCTAACTGCCTCTATAAAAAACTCGAAAATACTACGATTGAGACTCAAATAAATGTCAAATTTAGAGAAAAGCTTCTCTCTTGGCGTCATCATGCTGAACACGCACTTTCCGCGCGTGTTGGGTGACATCGGCAACCCTGACTCATTTAACTGTGAAGTCATCTATGAGCGTGTTCCATCGGCGACGGTGAGCGCTATAGTGAGTGCA
Organism: Marinomonas sp. HM11-D; assembly: GCF_057626615.1. Lineage (NCBI taxonomy): Bacteria > Pseudomonadati > Pseudomonadota > Gammaproteobacteria > Oceanospirillales > Oceanospirillaceae > Marinomonas > Marinomonas sp. HM11-D. The sequence goes on from NZ_JBMMKT010000010.1 coordinate 108,585, forward strand.
AACGGGGTTGATGAGCGCACCAAAAATGATATTTTTGAGCGATTAATTAACCTTGAAGATCAAGGCGTGAACTTAATTGTGACCACCTGCGGCTTCTTAGGTGAAATGCAGCAAGAACTGAAAGAAAAGACCTCAGTGCCAGTGCTGACCAGTTCGCTGATGACGATCCCCTTCGCCCGAAATTTCTTGAACGAAGCGCAAGATAAAATCGGCGTATTGACCTTTGATGCCAGCAAATTGAACGCCAAACATTTTGGCGGTCACTTTGCCGACGATATCGTGATTAGCGACATTCCCAAAGGTGGCGAGCTGTATCAAACCATTAAGAACGATTTGCTGTCCCTTGATACTGATAAGGCCCAAGCCGAAGTGGTGCAAGCCGCCCGCGAGCTGGTGATTCGTAACCCTGACGTAAAAGTCTTGGTGTTGGAATGCACCAACTTATCGCCCTACCGTGCGGCGGTGGTCGAAGCGTTAGGCTTACCTACCTTCGACATCATCCAAGCGATTAACTGGTTTCAGCAAACACAAAGCGCCTAACCTCACCAGGCACGCCTACATGCGATGAAGGGTTACTTCATCGCATTCGGTAGGAAGGTGGCCAGCTCAGGCTGCCAGACCATGATGAATACCGCCAAAATCATCAGCAGGAACATCGGAAACGCCGCGCGTGCAATAAAGGCCATGTTGTGTCCCGTCATAGACTGCAACACAAACAAATTAAAGCCTACTGGCGGTGTAATCTGAGCCATTTCCACCACGATCATTAGGTAAATACCAAACCAGATCATGTCAAAGCCAGCCTGACGTACCAAGGGCTCAATTACCGCCATGGTCAGTACGATCGAAGACAAACCGTCTAGGAAACAACCCAAGATGATGTAGAACAGCGTCAGAATCACGATCAACATCAGCGGTGATAATTCCAACGCGCCAATGCTTTCCGCCAGATGACGTGGCAAGCCAGTAAAGCCCATCGCCAGAGATAGAAAGTGTGCCCCCATCAAGATAAAGGCAATCATGCTTGAGGTTTTCACCGCCCCCATCAAGGAGTCACGAAAGCTCTGCCAATCCAAACTTTTCTGCATCATGGCAATCACGAGTGAACCAATTACCCCCAAAACAGCGGCTTCGGTTGCCGTAGCAATACCGGTGTAGATTGAGCCAATGACACAGATAATTAACGCAATGATCGGGCTTAGGCTCACTAAGGCCAACAGCTTGTCACGCCAAGTGAAACTTAAGTCCGCGGTCTCACCATCTTTGCGAAAGAACGAACTGATCGCCACATAGCCCATAAACAATCCAGCCAGCATCAAGCCCGGGATAATGCCGGCGATGAACAGCTTGGCAATCGACTCGTTAACGGTGACCGCGTAGATAATCAAGGATACCGACGGCGGAATCAGCAGCCCCAAGGTGCCGGCACCCGCGAGTGTTCCGACGATCATTCGATCCGAATAACGGCGCTTTTTCAGCTCAGGAATGGACATCTTGCCAACCGTTGCCACGGTTGCCGCCGATGAACCCGAGATCGCCGCAAACACTGCCGAGCCGGTAATGTTTACGTGCAACAAGCCACCTGGCAAACGATACATCCATGGCGTCAAACCACGGAACAAGGTTTCAGAAAGCTTGGTTCGGAACAGAATCTCGCCCATCCAAATAAACAAGGGCAAAGAGGTCAAGGTCCAAGAGGAGATCGAGCCCCAAATAGTGATCGCCATGGCATCGCCTGTGGGGCGGCTAGTAAACAACTCCATGCCAACGATGGCACAACCAATTAAGGCCGCACCAACCCAAACACCTGCGCCTAACAGGAAGAACAATACGCCCAGTAACGAGGCGGCCAAAAGTACTTCATTCATGCCGCGGTTCCTTCTTCAATCGGCTGTTCCTTGCCTGTTAAATATTCAATGCAAGAATGCACCACGCTGATGGCAAACAACACAGTACCAAATGCCACCACTGCTTGCGGGATCCACAGAGGAAAGGCGATCGAACCGTCACTTAGTTCGTCGAAGTCCCACGAAAAGTAAGTTAAGCGGATCATGTAGTAAGCAAGATAAATGGTAATGGCAGCGGTCACGAACAAGGCAAACAGTGAACACAAACGTTGCTTTCTGATGCCCATTTTTTCAATAAACAAGGTGACTTGAATGTGCGCTTTGCCTCGGAAGGTATAAGCCAATGCCAAACAGTTGGCCGCGCCCATTAAATAGCCGGCTATTTCCGTTAGCCCAGGTACATACTGACCGATTAAACGACTGACAATACTGGTGACTACACATAGCGCCATAGACACTATGCACAACGCCGCTAAGGCACCGGAAAACTTATATAAGCCATCCAGTCCCTTACTAATTACATTACACGACATAGACTGGAACCTATTGAAAGGGAGAATAGTTGAGGGAGGCACTAACCTCCCCCAAAATACGATTACTTAGCGTTGTAGGCGTCGATGATTGCTTGACCTTCAGCGCCCGCTTCTTTCAGCCAGTCGCTGGTCATTTGCTCACCAATGACTTTAAATTCTGCCGTTAGCGTAGGGTTCGCTTCCTGTACGGTCATACCGTTCTTAGCCAATTCGCCTTTGTACCAATCTGCCAGTTCTTGCGCTTTCGCCCAGCCTTTTTTCTCCGCTTCAGCCGAGGCTTTCAGGATGATCTGCTGCGTTTCTTCAGACAATTGCTCCCAAGCACGCGTGTTGACAAACACCATGTTCTTCGGCAACCACGCCTTTACGTCATACCAGTAGTTTACGTGTTCCCACAGCTTCTGATCGTAACCAGTCGAACCGGAAGACAGCATACTTTCCGCCACGCCTGTGGCGAACGCCTGCGAGACTTCCGCCGCTTCTACTTTCGTTGGAATCGCACCCATCAGCTCAGCAATAGTCGAGGTCGCTGGGTTATAAGCACGGAATTTCAGACCTTTCATATCAGAGATCTGGTTGATCTCTTTGTTGGCATACAAACCTTGTGGCGGCCATGGAATTGAGTAAAGCAGTTTAAGACGATGCTTTTTCAGTACTTCTTCCATCGCCGGTTTAGACGCTTGGTACAGTTCCCAAGAGGAATCAAAATCCGTCGCTAGGAAAGGAATCGCATCCACAGAATACACTGGGCTTTCATTACTTAACGCCGACATTAGACGCTCACCAATTGGCGCCAAACCACGACGAACGGCACCGTAGATTTCACCACCTTTGAACAAAGAGCCAGATGGGTGCGTCACGATCTCGATTTCATCTTGTGCCGCAGAGACTTGTTCGGCGAACTGTTTCGCGATTTCTGAGTGGTAGTTCGTTGCCGAATACGCCAATGGCATATCCCAAGTGTCTGCCGCTAACGTTAAGCTAGAAAGGCTTAATGCAAGGCCGCCCACAATGGCCTTCGCACTCATTTTCAGTGTGTTCTTTTTCATTTTATATTTCCTATCGTGATATTTTTCTTTAGATGGTCAACAATCTAACCATCAGAGAATGCACATTGCATACCGAAAAATATCGGATTTAATTCAAGTCCCAACCACAAGTTGGAAAAATCGACGCATTGTATGATTTTCAGGTGAGTGTTATGCAGACAACAACGTTGATTTATGCAGTTTATGCACATTCAGCCTACTAAACAGTAGGTAAAAACGCGTTAGACAAGCATGCCTATGCCCACGCGGCTTTACCACGCGTAAGCCGTGAAGGCTCCGCAAAAAATTCGCAACTTAATCTCAGCTTAAGCTAGCAGCCCTAAATTGCCTCACTAAGATCATCCACTATTAGTAGGATTTATTGCTGTGCGTAACCTTTTGACTGCCCGCTACTCCATTAAGATTCAGTACCTTGTGGTATTGCTCGCGCTTTACTACACCTTGGTACTGAACCGACCATTATTGGGAGAACTGTTTCAATTAGGCCAAGACAGTGGCTTAACGCTGTTCCAATACAGCGCGCCTGTGCTGCTGTTCAGCCTATTGGCGTTGCTATTCAGTTTGGTCACGATTCCTTATCTGTTTAAGCCCTTTATGATGTTTTTAACCCTGACGTCGGCGGTGGCGCTTTACGGTGTCGAGCAGTACCACATTTCACTGGGTGTGAGCATGATGGAGAACGTGTTCGAGACCAATTCTAGCGAAGCGGGCACCTACTTAAATGCCAGCTCGATCGGTTTTATCTTGCTGTATGGTGTGCTGCCTTGTGTGCTGCTGGGCTGGTTCAAAATTGATTACCCGAAAGGTGTTTGGGGACAGTTCAAACCTCGCCTAGCGCTGGTTTTAGTAGGTGTCATCGGCATCGGCAGTGTCTTGGGTACGCAATATAAAAACTACGCCGCTATCGGTCGTAACAATCACTACTTGGGCGGCATGATTATTCCAGCACAGTTTTTTAACTCGATTAAATATCTGAATCAAACCTACTTCAGCACACCATTGGAATACATTTCTGTGGGGGATGACGCTCAGCTGGCGGCCAGTCAAAATAACAAACCTTCATTAGTGGTGATGATTTTGGGCGAAACGGCGCGCGCACAGAACTTCGCACAAAACGGCTACCAGCGAAAAACTAACCCTTATACCGCTTCAGAAGACTTAATTTCCCTGAACAAGGTCACCTCATGCGGCACTTATACCGCCTTGTCTGTACCCTGCATGTTTTCGGATTTGAAACAATCTGACTACGACAAAGCCATGGCACTATCGCGTGATAGCATCGTCGATGTGATTGCCAAGGCGGGGGTCGAGACCCTGTGGATTGAAAACGATGGCGGCGATAAAGGTGCGGCACAGCCAGAGCACATCGTTAATGCCAATGAATTAAACAGCCCGTTCTGTAATGCTGAGTACTGCTATGACGAAAGCATGCTAGCGCCAATGCAATCTTTTATCGAAAGCAAAAGCCAAGACAAGTTCCTCGTATTACACACCATGGGCAGCCACGGTCCGACTTATTGGCAGCGTTACCCTGCGGACATGGCAACCTTTGAGCCAAGCTGTAACCAAAGCGATATCGAGCATTGCAGTGACGAAGCGATTCGTAACGTATACGACAACACCATTGTGTATACCGATTACTTTATTAAGAAGGTGATTGAAACCCTAAAACCGTACCAAGATCAGTACAACATTGCGCTGACCTATGTGTCCGATCACGGTGAATCACTGGGAGAGAATGGTCTGTATCTGCATGGCACACCCTACTCTATGGCACCTGCAGAACAAACCCATGTGCCTTGGTTGTTCTGGTTGCCAGAACAATACGCCGAGGCGAAAGGCATTAACCGTACTTGTGTTAGTCAAATGGCTGCACAGGATGCGTTCTCACACGACAACCTGTACCACTCGTTACTGGGCTTATACGGTATTAAAACCCAAGCTAAGGACAACCAGCTAGACATGTTTAATCAATGTACTAACTCGTCGTCACACGCATGACGCACGATGCGAAAGCCGTTTTTACCGGCCTCTTTGGCATCATATAAGGCATGATCCACATAGCGCAGGGACGCTTTGTGGAATTGCTTATAGTAAGTCGTACCACCAATGCTGATGGTGACAGCGGGCCTATCATCAGCAAACTGCTCACGCACTCGGGTAACCAGCTGCTCTAGCAACGTCATAAATACGGCGGGCTGGTCCGCGTAGTGCACCACAATAAACTCTTCGCCACCCCAACGCCCAACGACCCCAGCATTGGCAACCACCTCTTGTAAAATACGTGCCGTCTGTTGCAGCACCTCATCCCCTTTTTGATGGCCAAAGGTATCATTCACTCCTTTAAAATCGTCGATGTCCACCATGGCAATAAATACCGACTCTTGTTCTGAGTCGAGCAACAGGTCTTCTATATAACGGCGGTTAAATAACCCAGTCAAATCGTCTTTGGTCGCTAAAACGGCCAGTTGCGCATTGGCCTCGTGCTGAAGTTTCTGCGCCGTTCTTCGGCTCGCTTCATAATGACAAGCGAAAGCAAACAGCCCCAAGTAAATCATAATGATGTTAGCAAACGCTCCCACATGCCATTGTGTCGGCTGCCACGTTTCGCCTTGCAGCAGCATTAAACCAACCACCATCAGCAAATAAAACGCGCTGATCAGGGTGCCACGCACGTAGCCTAAAAGGAAAATACTCAATGGCGGACAGACAAACGCCCAGGCAAGGTTATAGCCCTGATTGCCTTTAATCAGCATGACCGAGAAGCACACCAACACCACCAAACTCATCAGAATATAGCGCGCCAACTGCGGACGCTTGAACCTTAACAAAGACACTAATGAGGCTAGACCCAGGCAAACCGCTACAGCGTCCGCCATCAGTAATGGCGGATAAAAACGCAGTACTGTATTGTAAAAGCAGTAAAATGCAGCGATCAGGGTACAAACAAGAGTACAGCTAAAGGTAAGGCTCAGCTGACGATAATCAGCGTGAGTGGGCGTTACATCAAGGTATCGCTTTAAAACGTACTGAATCAGACTCTAATCCTCTAAACGTTCACGCACCGCAATTTTGTAACCATTTTTGCCAGTGAGCTTCACTTCGTACAGAGCTTCATCCGCTGCTCGTAAGGTTAATTTATGGTCGAAACCTTGGTGGAGACTGCCACCGATACTAATGGTAACGGGGCGAGAGACGCCAAAACCATGTTCACTGACACGTCGCACCAATTCAACCAGTAAGCGCTCAACTGTCTGAGCATCACTGCTATCAAACACAATAACAAACTCTTCGCCGCCCCAACGCCCCACAACACCCTGACCTGCCACAATGTGTCGCATTAACTGCGCCAACGCCACTAACACATCGTCGCCAGCGTTGTGACCAAAGTCATCGTTAATATGCTTGAAGTCATCGACATCCACCATGGCTAGGTAGAGCGCATCGCCTTGATGAGACAATAGATAATCTTCGATCGAGCGGCGATTTTTAAGCCCCGTTAAGGCATCAGTCGAGGCCAAATGGGCGAGTTTTTGGTTGGATGCTTGCAACAATTTGTGGGCCGAGCGACGGCTAGCTTCGAAATAACAGGAGAACATAAATAGCAGTAGATAAATGGCCACTACATTGACCGCAGAACCGATATTCCAAGGTGCCGCTTGCCATACGGCCAGCCCTTGCCAACCAATCCAGGCCACAATCCCCAAATACACCAAGCTAAACAGCGAGCCCCATAGATAACCAAGCAAGAACACACTCATCAATGGGATGATCATCGCCCACGCCATGGTGTACTTAGCATTCACCCTAGACAAAATAACCGCCAATACTACCCCAGCCGCCATCAGTAATAGGATCCATGAGGCCAAGCGAATACGCTTCAATCCCAACAGCACAAACAAGGCGAGTGAGCCTAGTAAGGTACCGACCAAATCGATGAGAAACATTTTTGGGTAATCAAAGATCAGGGTGTTGTAGAAGCAGTAAAAGGTAGTGATAGAGACACAAGAAATGGCGTAAATCAAAATGAGGCTGACGTGTCGATACTGCTCATTTTGTTTGTCGATGCCCAAAAACCGAGACATTAAATACTGAATCATATGGCTCTTCTCTCCCTATCACGCCAAACCTGAAATAGATTACGCCGAAACCATGAACAGAACATGGCAATCATCAAGTAACACGCAACCTCCGCTCCATTGACGTTGCGTGTGACCACATTAATTCTTTTGCTGACGGGCATGATATACCGCAAAACCATTACCTTTTAGTAACGTCTGATGCTTGCTTAAGGCCGCATCCATTAGCGGTGGGTAACGCAGAAAGTCATTCGCTACGACAAATAACTCGCCGTTTAAGGTCAGATGTTTTTTCACCTCAATAAAGAAGCGCTCAGCAATCGAGTAATCTGTGCTGATACCGGTATGAAACGGCGGATTGGTGATCACATAGTTGTAACGACCTTTGGCATTCGCCAAACCGTTGGAGGCGATCAGGGTCAAGGCATCACTGGCGTGGTTGGCCGCAAAGGTCAACTCCGTCGCTTTTAGCGCCAACGCCGAATCGTCCAAAGCACTGATGTTAGCGCCCGTTTTCTTATGCAACCAGATACTGATAATGCCATCACCACAACCAAAGTCGAGCAAGCGCGCATTTTCTACGCCACTCATAAAGCGATGTTGCGATAATTGCTCTAGTAGCAAGGCGGTGCCTTTATCCAGCTTGCCATGACCAAACACGCCCGGAATGCTGCACAGGGTGAAGCTCTGTCCTGCCACGTCTTGTTGCCAAGTGGTGATCCAGTCTGCAAACACAAATGGCTTGGCTTCACCAAGCTTACGACCACTGAACAACAAACAGTGCTTAGCGCTGTCGACCTTGCCCACTTCTTCTAACGGCGCAACAAGGCGCTTCATAGACGACTTCACGCCGCTTTTGTTATCCCCTACTAACCAGACTGAGCCACCTTGTTTGAGCACGGGCAAGGTCGCCGCTAACAAGTAGTCCAGCAGCTCTTTGGCTTTTGGTTGATAAATAATGACGTGGTCAAAATCGGACGCTTTGTCTGCTTGCCATTGTTCTCCAAAATGCAGCACGTGCTCCGCCATGCCTACACGAACCAGCTGTTCATGGATGGCGTGCGATTGACACCAAGCAAAGACTTCAGCATCACGGCTCAGGTCTCGTGGATAAGTGTCTTCTGGATTGGCAAACAATACCTTGCCAGAAAACTGCGCGGCATTACGCTCTAGCAACAAGCTAGGGGGATTAAGAGTCATAAGATGGCGTTAGCTCATGTAAAGTCAAAGTCGAGACTGGCGCCAACCAAGGGTTAAGCAGCTCAGTCGATAATTCGGTTTGGGCCCGCGGGTAAATCGGCATAGGACGGTCATTTACCGAAGGCGATTGCCAACCTTGGGTTAATTCCACGAAGTCGCGGGCAAAGTGCTCACCGTGCTCTAAACACCCCGATAGGATCACATCCACGTAGCTAAGTACGATCGGATACACCTGACAAGGAGCCACCACCTCTTCTGCGTGATAGACCCAATAGGTACCTTGCGGTAACGCTTCATTGTCATAGGGTTGCAATTGATGTTGCGCAATCTGCGAACGCTGGTAGCCCTGCTCCCGCTCATCGAACAAGGGAAACTGGTCTTCGGCCACTTCGATTAAAACTCCGTTACAGGCTTTGTTGTCTGCTTTTAGAACCGCTACGGAACTCATGCCCAGCGCTTTGGACATGACCGCCCAAGAACGTTCGTAACCATGTAGTTTCACTGGCCAGACACGGCCTGTTTCACCGGTTTTTGCACGGCTTTCTGAGCTGATTAGGCTGCCATAGCCAAGGATGTAATGACGACTCATGGGCCCTCCTGTAGACGGGATAAGCAAGAATGATTTTCAAGTCGTCATAATAACGTGCTAGGCGGGAGGAGGCTAGATTATTAGCGTAACCTAGCCTTGCACAGGATTAGTGATGGGCGTTGTGCTCGCCCATTTCCATATGCCCCTCAGACTGTCCATGGGACATCTTGCTATGGTCCATTTTCGAGTGATCCATATGCTGCATCGACATACTTGATGGCATATATTGCGCCATCTCCTCTGGCGATAGAACAGACGCTTGCATCGGGATGCGTTCGCCATTTTTCATTAGCAAAGTGAAGTCCACCTGATCGCCCGCTTGCAGCGGCTTCGCGAGGCCAATCATCATAATATGATAACCACCAGGCTTAAGCACCGCTTCGCCATGAGCCGGAACCGCAATGTGCTGCACACGGTTCATCACCATGGTATCGCCTTCCATTTTACTCACATGGATTTCTACGGTATCCGCCGCGGCACTCTCAACGCCGACTAAGAAACGCTCCGTATCTGAGTGGTTCACCAAGGTGACATAAGCACCGCTCGCTGGCGCGCCCGGTGGCATCGCCCGTACTGCAGGATTCACCACTTCTAATGAAGCGGCCATAGATAAAGTTGACGCCGTCGTAGCCAGTGCCAGCGCTAATTTAGAAAACATTCGCATAGACATAAAAACACCTTACTCACAGATAGAATGATAGAAATTTAGACCGTTGTCTGAATTAACTAAAACGCTGTGGCGGTGCTCGAGGAGAGTAATGAGCAACGAAAGTCGCAATAACGCGCTCATTAATAGGGGGTGCCCAGTGTGCTGGCGCAAAATTCGTACTCGGCAGCGTAAAGTCTGCCGCAAGTATCGAGAGGTGATCAACGGTTAAACCACATTTACAACTGGCATGCAGCTGGCCAATATGATCCTTCACCTGGGTATCGGAGAATTCTGAAAGCGGCACCTTGATGAACTGCACACCGTTCATCAAGCTACAAACACGTAAAACCACGTAGTCATCTTGCACCACAGGTTGCGTTGGCACGACCAGCGGGCCAAGCAGGGACAGCATCCAGGCGAATAACACCCAGCGTCCTGATTTACGCAAACGAGCAGCTAACGTTGTCGACATGGTTTTACCACAGAAAAAAGTGGCACTATTGTAGAGAAAGTGATCAAGAAAGCCCAGCACTAGAACCTGCGCTAACGCAGGCTCTAGTGCTTACACAGCCTTATTTGGGTGTTTTTGAATGGGGAATTAAAACTATTCTTCGAGCAGCTTACCCATGCTGATACGCTGCTCCACGGTGAATCCCAGTGACTCATAAAAGGCCACCAGCTCTGGGTTATTGACTTCACGCACCTGCAAGTTGACCTTAATACAGCCAAGAGATTTCAGCGTTTCAAATGATGCGTTAATCAGATTTGTGCCGATCTGCTTGCGGCGATGATCTGGATGTACCGCCACGGCATAGAGCCAGCCACGATGACCGTCATAGCCCAGCATACACGCACCGACGAGTTGTCCTTCGTCCCACGCCACCAAGATAAGATCATCTACATCCAACTTGGTTGGTAACATGGACCGCGGTGCATTATGTGAAGGATCATCTGGGAACACCATTTCCCAAAGCTCAACAAGTGGTTCCAAATCAATTGGTTGTACCCTTCTTATTGTCATTACGTCATCTCCTCTGAGTACACCTAGTTACCTTCAATATATACAAAAGCCCTTCGGTTGCCCATCATGGTGTGCACATTTGCTAGCCACTATGCGACTAAAATCTAGATTGCTACGAACTCTTCCCTGCCCTCGCGGTCTGTTACAGGGTAAAATACGTACAAGATACAAATAGCGATCAAAAGAACTCCAACCTATGAAAGTTTTCAGCAAAATTGAACTGCTCTTCTACGCCGGTGCGTTTGTCTCCGTATTCGGTGTCGCAGCGATTGTGAAGTGGGTCCACTCAGAAGATCCTCTGCCCGATGCCCTAGGACCGTGCAACCTGGAAACAGGCTTATGTACGCTGCAGGAAACACCAGAACGATTTAATGGTGCCACCATTCAGTTCGAAGATGGTATTCGTCTCAATCGTCGTATCAGTACGACGCTAGATTTACCAAAAGCCGTGCAGAATGCCCAAGATGTAAAATTGGTCTTGGAAGGACGTGATATGTATCTGGGCGTATACGAATACCCTTTAACGAAACGACCCGACAATACATGGCACAGCCAAGTAGTGGTACCGCTTTGTACCGATGAGCGCATGCAATGGGTCTTAAAAGTTCAGATGAAAGACGCCATGGGACGCGATAAAGAATGGGCCTACCTGTTTGATATCGAAAATCCAAACGAAGCCATTTGAGCCAAATAAAAAAGCTAGCTTGATAACAAGCTAGCTTTTATCAGATTACATAGGGAATTTCAGACCAATACTAGCCAAACCGCCATGGCTATAGCGCTCATACGAAAGCTCTGCTGCGACACCAGGATAAAACTCTACCCCTGCCCCAGCACCAATACCAAAAGAAGAATCCGAGCCGATGTCGACACCTGATGACGCCTTTAGGCTACGGTACGAATACGTCGGGCTGGCAAAGACATAAAGCGATTCATTCAGATCAAATTGAGTTTTTACGGCAATCGAGGCGAAGTACTCCATTTTCACCGTACCCAAGACCATATCATCATCCTTCACCCCTACCCCCAAACGTAATTCAGGTACAAGAGCAAAGCGCTCATTGACGCTGTGTTTAGATGCAATTGACCCGACCAAGGCACCTACCGTCACATCGACGTCATCATCCGACATGCTGATATAACTCAAACCACCGATATAATTCTCAGATGGCGCATAATAATCAGCGGCAGATGCACTCATTGCTGTTGCCGCTACTACAAGGCTTGCAAATACTTTCGTCATATCCATTCCCTTTATCAAGAGTTCAACTAGATTCAACCTGGAAAGCAACCAGTGACCTTCTATTTACAATAGTAGAAACTTTGAATAAAACGAATTCTTCACGCAAATAGCCCGATCTCCATCAAACTTGCCTTAGAGAAATCAACTCTCGAATAATAGCTTTACGCTGTTCAATGGAATGCTGCCAGGCTTTCTCAAGATACTCATCAAACATTCGTCGGTTATAGATATTCGTCAGACCTTCTAGTCTGGCCAATTTTTGCGCGGCCTCTTCAGCCAACTTACGTTCTGTAACACCTTGATGAGTGACGACTAAGTAACGTTCACTATCCAGCGGCTCTGATCAATGACCGCAATATGCTCCACCATGGAGTCCAGTACTCGGCTCAGAAACTCAAATGAATTTCTCACACAGAAGCCTTTGCTAATAAGATTAAACACAATTTCTTCATAAGCTAAGATCTCAGCATAGTATTTCCCTAATGTAGTCTCTACTGAATTTATCAGATCTATAAAAAAGCTGACCACATGGTTACAAAACTCTACACATTTCATTCCATGATAAGGTCTATATTGGACTATCAAGGTACGAGTTGTGCGCTCTTCATCTTAATTAGGATTCATGAACGATAGCGCCTGTTGGAATAAGGAGCTTTCCATGACCCCCCATCGTTATACGCTGCAAGCCAAAGTGCTGTTTGGTATGTCAGTGGCTTTTTCCATCATCGTGCTCCCGCTGATTTATATGAATCTATTTCTAAATCAGTACTTTTTGCTAGCGTCATTGGAATGCGGCTTCCTCGGTGCCTCTGTGTTCATGGTCTTACGGGCCTATCAGGATAACGTTCACCTGTGGCAAGTGCACAGCTACTTAATCGCCTTACTGGCTTTGATTGTGTTTGCCCTGACTTCCGCGCCCTTGTTAAAAGGGGTGTTTTTCTGGGTCTTTTGTATCCCGATTATTTTTTACATCATGCTCGGCAAACGCTTTGGCTTTGCCTATTCGCTATTCTCCATTTTTGGTGCTTTCATGATTTTTTTCCAAAAAACCGATAGCGAAGAACACTTCTACCTGCTGCATGAAAGTGGCTCGGTTAACTTTATTTCAACCTACGCTACCATCTGGGTAGTGTCGCATTTCTACGAAAGTAATCGGGAGAAGAAAGAAGCCGAGCTCTATAGACTGGCCAATACTGACATGCTAACTGGCGCGAAAAACCGCCATGCGTTTAAAGCCGCCTGTGATGAGCTATTAAGAGAAGAGCAAAGTTTTTCCATTACACTGATCGACATCGATCACTTTAAGGAGGTGAACGACCAATATGGTCATGACTGTGGCGATGCGGTATTAGTAAAAACTGTAGAATGCATTCAAAAGGCAGCCGGTCACCACGATGTTTATCGTTTGGGAGGAGAAGAGTTCTGCATTCTTTGCCCAGCCCATCATGCCCATGAGAGCTGCACTGAGTTTGCTGGAAAAATCCGAGCGATGGTGGCAGCAACGGCTATAAAACATAAGCAGCACAGTATGAATATCACCGTCAGTATTGGCCTGGCGCACTTTCACCCTGGCGATAGTTTAGAGAGCGTATTTAAACAAGCCGATAACAATATGTATCTGGCTAAAACTCAAGGTCGCAATCAGGTGGTCGGCAACCTAGATATCAGCCACTCCGCGCCCCTGCCATAAGCGGAAAAAGCGATGTCTTACTGCCCAGACATCGCTTTTTCTGTTGGTAACATAGGTTAAAGCACCGCCCCAATAAACTGTTTAAGCTCCTCCGTTTCAGGCTCCGACAACAGCTTCTTCGAGTTGCCCTCTTCCCACACCTTGCCTTGATGCATAAACACCACGCGATAGCCCACATCGCGGGCAAAGTTCATTTCGTGAGTCACCAAGATCAGTGTCATGCCTTCCGCAGCCAGTTGTTCCAGCACCTTCAGCACTTCGCCCACTAGCTCTGGATCCAAAGCAGAGGTGATCTCATCACAGAGCAACACTTTGGGGTTCATCGCCAAAGCCCGAGCAATGGCAACCCTCTGCTGCTGTCCACCCGAAAGCTTCTCTGGGTAGCGATCAAACTTATCTCCAAGACCGACTTTTTCGAGCATAGCGCAACATTTAATGCACTACATATAACCAAGATAGAACTTACTTTTTGAAAAAAGTCTGTTGCCACCATCTCCCATGCGCAAATGAAATAAATGTTTCACTCTCAGTTGGCACAGGAACTGCTTTCAATTACCGTATACCCAGTAGATTTAATTGAAGGTTGTAAAACACTGTGAAGCAGGATGTTCTCTCTTTAATCGAGCAAAATTACCCAAGTCTGTCGCCCTCTGCGCGTACCATTGCCAATTACCTGCAGCAGCATCCTTTGGCCATTGTTAGCCAAACTTCCGCTGAAATTGCCGAACAGACTAATACTTCAAAAGCTACGGTAAGCCGTTTCTTCCGTCAGTTGGGCTTTGAATCGCAGCAAGATGCCAAACAGGCGCAATTACAGCTGCGTCAGAGCGGCGTCCCTGTGCTCACCCAAGGCAGCGAGATCGACCAGACCGTAGAAGAGCTAAGTAACTTATCACTGACCTTTGAAGGCCTACGTACGGATGTGCTTGAAGACATTAGTACGCAGCTAACAAAAGCATCTCGCGTTACCTTGATTGGCTTTCGTAATTCCTATCCTGTTGCCCTGCATTTTCGTCAGCAGCTACAACAGATTCGCCCATCGGTGCGCTTATTACCTCAGCCAGGACAAACACTAGGTGAAGACTTACATGATATTTTAGAGGATGAAGTGATAGTGCTGTTCGGCTTCCGCCGCCGTACCCGCATTTTCAAGAAGATCGTCGAAGCATTATCAGGCCGTAATACGATTTTGATCACCGACCCAACAGGACAAGTGTACAACCAACAGGTTAAACAAGTACTTGTGTGTCATTTAGGGAACAACAACCCTTTTTACAGCTATGCTGCACCGATGAGCTTAGTGTCCATGCTCTGCAACCGTGTCTACGCACAGATCGGCGAAAATGCTCAATACCGCACTCAGGCCATATCTAAGCTATATAGTGATCTGGATGAGATGGAAGTTTAACTTGCCACTCCCACGCTATGTAAAAATGCCCAGTCAAATCGGCTGGGCATTTTTGTTGTACAGCTAGGATTGTAGAGCCTGTACCGTCGCCGCCACAATTTCATCACTGGACGGAATGGTTGCATCAGAGCGCATCACAATATGATGTGGTTCGTACAAGGGTGTGTAACGATACGGCACGGTAAAGTAGAAAATACCTACTGTCGGCGTATGAGTTGAAATCGCGATATTACGTACGCCGGTATCCGGTGCGACCAGTAAAGATGCTTGTGCCACTTTCAAAACCAACTGATCGAGCGGTAAACACTCTTGAATGGTGAAGTTCGCTTGACTCGTTAGATCTTGAAGAAACTCACCTTTTTCAAAGTCGTTTTTACCTTCGAGATAGATATGCTGGTAGCCCGGCAATGTCGCCATGCTCTTCTCGATCACTTCGCGCATCTGATCTTTAGACAAAATTTTATCTTTCATCGAAGCACCGTTGAAGTACAGGATAAAGGGCTTTTCTTTATCACATACTGCTTGATGATCAGGGTAAGCAAAGTCCAAACGCATGGGAGGGGTATGCCCTAGGATGCGTAACATATCGAGCATCACTTCCACTTCCGGCTGGAGGTCAGAGCGAAACACCGCAATATCACATAATAATTTTCGGACGAGCCCCCCATACGGGAAACCAATCTTTAGTTTGGCCTTACCTAGCGCCATCATCCAATGAGAACGATTGGTACTGGCTAGATCAAACATAATATCTTGCTCACCCAGTGCTTTGATACAGGCAACTTTGTCTTTTGTGCCAGTGGTTTTGCGCATATCCGAGCCCGGCATAATGCTTACATGATCCACGAGATCAGTGGGCATGCCGTACTGGTAGTTTGAAACTGCTGCAAGGGTAATTTTCGCATTTGGAAAGAACTTACGCGCTTCCACTAAGAATGGCCGCACAATCACTTGATCACCGAGTGCTGCATGGCGTATCACAGTAATTTTTTTTACGGTTTGTGGATCAAATTCATCTTTGAGGTATTGGCGAGCTTTTTTACTAGCATAGGCTCCACGTTCGAACCAAAGGTGCTTCAAACGGTCTGGCGGGAGTCGAGTCATGAGGACAATCCATTCACATATAAACTGTCAAGGATTGTACTTTAGGTTGTCAGGAAACCCAAAAAAGGTCTTATATTTACAGCAAATAAATGGAGTTCAAGTCTTGTCTTCAAGTGCGGCAACGATAGCAGCTTGTGCTTGACTAATCGCATCATGAAAAGGCCCTGTAGACGGGTTAAACACTACAACGAGGATGGCGGCAATGGCTACCGCAATCAAGGTATACTCAATGGTTGTGACCCCTTTCTGGCAAACGATAAAACGCTTCATAGCTTCAACCAGCTTTTGGTGTAAGTTCCTTGTCATCATACGATTACCGAGTCAATGGAATGAATCTTAACCATAACCAAGTTTCGGCAATTAACCAAATATCCCCAGCAACTTTTTCAGATATTATTGACCGCCGGACTAAAGCAATACCGACAGAAGTCGGTATTGCTGATAGCCCTTTAATAATTATCCGCTTTAGTAAAATTCGCTTGAATACGTTGATTCAAGAAATCCTGCGCGGCGATTGGTTCATAGTGTTTGTTAGGCCCTTGAATTATCTGCGTTTTATTGGCTTGGCAGAAAAATGCAACGGAGTAACGGCTGCCGCAATATTCGTCGATTCTAGGTAAGCGCACGCGGTGTAGATTTGATTTCAATTGATCATCGCTCCAACGCATCAGCATATCGCCGATATTACAAGTGATCACATCGGCTATCGGAGGAACGCTAGTCCATTGCTTGGTATCCGCTTCTTTACCTGGACACACTTGTAAACCGCCATGGCCTTCGTGTTGGAATAACAAGGTTAAGCAATCAAAGTCAGTATGAGCACCGGCGCGCCAGATATTACCTTGCTCGGTCACACCTTCAGTTGGGTAGTAGTGCAATAAACGCAACGTGCTTTGGTAATCGCTTTGTTTTGGATCATGTGCCTTAGTGAAGAAATCTCGTTCAAAGCCAAGCTTGTCCGCAAAGCATGACAAGACTTTCATACCCACTTCCCAGCACTGTTGCTCAAACTCAAGAATATTGTCTTGGAAGTTAGGTAACTCGCCCTCTGTCGGCCATAAGCCATCCATATGGTATTGAGTGATTTGGTAGGACTCTTTCTCGTCGGCTGTCCCTGTGGATGGGCGAATCTGACTGCGAGTTTCATAGCCTGCATTAACGCCTTTTGGACGAGGCCATTGGGCTTTTACATCATCGGGAAGCTTGAAGAATCGGTCGGACTCTTTAAACGCTGCATCGATATCTGATCGAGCGATGCCGTGGTTTTTAAGCTGGAAGAAACCAATTTCTGTCGCCGCATGCCACAGTTCATCCGCGATTTGCTCGCGACGTTCTTCAAAGTTACTGAGGTCGATCACAGGCACTTCACGCTCTGCTTCAGAGCCTGTACCACCAAAAGTGGATTCACGTTGTAGTTCTTCCAGAGCATAGGATTGAGTCATATTGCATCTCCTAAAAGTTCTGGAGCAATGACCCAGCCAATGGCCTGCCTGCTTCTACTCCGTTCAGTTATATTATGGTTTAAGGCTACCAAACGCCTTCTTGTAGTGCCGCCGCCTCATCTTCTAAACAAGGACCGATGACGTCTACTTTTCGTTGCCCTGCATCGAACACTGCTCGACAGGGCAAATCTAGAGTAGGGTTTTCTGGATGATTACCCGTTATCGTTTTTAGACGTGCTTCGCTAAGGCCATACACCACTCGGCCTAGCCCCGCCCAATAAGCTGCACCAGCGCACATCGCGCATGGCTCAGCCGATACATACATGGTGCAGCGTGCCAAGAAGTCGGGGCGATAGGTTTTGCTTGCACGAGTCATAAGCTTACGTTCCGCGTGTCCTGTCATATCCAAATCAGGCAAATAACCATTCACCTGAGACATCAACACTTCACCCTGCTCATCCACTAAAATCGCCGCAAATGGGTGAATGCCCTGCTTTTTAGCATCGTTCGCTAAAGCAAAGCTTTGGCGTAATAAAGCTTCATCTTGTGGCGTTAACTTACTCATAGTACTCTCTTCTTTGATCATCGTTATTTCTTCTTCGGTAAACTCCAAGGGAACAACCATGCTTGAATCCACTGCACCGACTTGAATAGCAACAAGCTGGTCACGGCTAAGAAAATTAAGCCCGCAAACGCCTGTGGAATCTTAAAGAACGATGTCGAGAACTGAATGAAGTAACCCAAACCTTCTTCTGCTGCCACGAACTCTGCAACGACCGCGCCAATAATCGCCAAGGTAATCGACACACGCAAACCGCTGAAAATATGCGGAATCGCATAGGGAATACGAATCTGCCAAGTTTCACGATAGCGTGGTGCACGCAGTGATTGGCTCAACTCGATCATCTCAGGTGGCGTTTCCAACATGCCTGTGGTCGCCGAAACCACCAATGGGAAGAAGGTAATCAAACAAGTAATTAACACACGAGACGGATCTTCCGTGCCCAATAGCACAATGATTAACGGAGCTACGGCAACGACCGGCGTTGACTGAATCACGATCAAAACAGGGTAGAGCGTTCGATTCATTAACTCAGAGCGAATCATGCCAATCGACAAGGGCAAGGCGATCAAGATCGACAAGGCAAAGCCCATCAAAGCCACACGAAGCGTTGCCCACAAATGCCCCATCCAACGAGAGAACTCCACATCGAAGAAGGCTGTGATGATCGCTGACGGCGAAGGAAGAATGTAGTTCGGCACCTTGCCCACCTGACAAATCAGCTCCCAGAGAGCAATTAACCCGACAAAAAACAACATCGGTGCGAAACGATAGGCCTGCTGGCCGATCCACGACTTAGGCTGGTACGTTTGGCTCATAGATATGTCCTCGAATTAAATCTGTCAGTTCAGCAAAGCGTGGTTCATTAATGGTTTTACTCGTACGTGGACGCGGTAAATCCACCTCAATCAAATCCAGCACCGTACCAGGGCGTTTGCTCATCACCAGAATACGATCTGATAACAGCACCGCCTCACTAATGGAGTGTGTGATAAACAATACCGTTTTAGGGTTCTCCTCCCAGATTTTTAACAGATCAAAACCGATCTGTTCACGGGTCAGTGCATCCAGTGCTGAAAATGGCTCGTCCATCAGCAAAATATCTGGGTTTAACAACAAGGCTCGTACAATGCCTACACGCTGCTGCATACCACCTGAAAGCTCATCCGGCATTTTGTCTGCAAACTGCGTCAGCCCTGCCATTTTGAGTAACTCATCCGTGCGTTTTTCATCGTCCGCACTGTAACTTCCGTATTTGTGTTTCAACGGAAAGAGCACGTTTTTACGCACTGTTAACCAAGGCAATAAATTCGCCTTTTGAAACACAATCCCCACATCGTCGCGCGGCTCCGTCACTTGGCGATTAAACACCGACACCTCGCCGTGAGATGGGATCAACAAGCCCGACACCATACGCAACAAAGTCGACTTACCGCAGCCCGAGGGGCCCACCACCGCCACAAACTCGTGACGATGAATATCTAAATCAATGTCTTGCACCGCCATGGCCGCATCAGGGGTCGGATCATATTTATGCCCGACACCCTTCATACTCACATACGCTGCGTTGTTACTGTCCTGCATTCAACTTACTCCGCTAAATACGCAAAATTAACTGACGTTTGCGGATCCAAGCTGTCTTCACTCAAACCATTGGCCGCTGCCACGTATTCCCATGTTTGCTGAATACGCTCAGGGGTAAACACACCAAAGCCGTCCGCTTTGGTGACATCGTTGTAAACTAGATTGGTAATACTTTTGATCTGCGCCGCGGCGATGCTCGCGTCTACTTCTGGCACCATCGCATGGATATCAGCGCCGGCTTTTTCTGGGTTGGCGTAGGTAAACTCTAAAGACTTGGCAAACGCCTTAATAAAACGCTCTGCGACCTCAGGGCGCTCTGACAAGAAACGCTCAGAGGCTAATAAAGACGAGCTATACAGAGACAAACCAGCATCAGACCAAGGCATTTCAACGATTTCCTTACCTGCCTCCGCCGCTTGGGTTTTAAACAATGCAGTATTGGTTACCCAAGCAATGATCGCATCCGCATTACCTGTAATCATCATTGGTCCCAGCGCACCAGGATCGGTTTTCACTAAACTGATTTCCTCTTCGCTTAGACCATTTTCTTTTAACACCAAAGGCAGAAATGCATTGGAAGACGTGAACGGTGATGTCGCGACTTTCTTACCTTTTAAATCATCAATCGAATCGATACCCGAGCCTTTCAAGGCAAAAAAAGCATGGGGCGCTTGCGTGAAATATGGGAATACCGCGACCACTGGAACACCGTCCTGTGCCTTCGCTGCCATCAAGGCACCAATATCTGAACTGCCCACATCTGACTGCCCCGTCGCCATCTTCGTCAACGCATCGGTCGAGCCACGGCCACTCGCAATCGTCACATCCAGATCCGCTTCCGCAAAAAAGCCCTCTTGAATGCCCACATAAACAGGAGCCTTATCGCCACCTGGCAGCCAATCTAATTGAAAGGTCACCTTGTCAGCGGCCATAACGGATGAACTAGAGATCAAACCGGCTAACAAAGTTAACTTTAACGCTGCTTTCATACTCAAACTCTCCTGTGCTTTTAAATGAAAAGAGACTTTTGTTTCACTAATTCAAACAGAGCAACATCTGTTCCAACTTTTCTTAAAGTTAAAAATTTGTTTAAAAGCAAAGGACTAGTAAGGTTTGGCGAGTAAGGCCGAGTCATAGTTAATTATGAGAAAAGCAAAATGATTCAAAACAGAGCGAAACAAATGTTTCAACTTATAGGAATGGTAGAAAACGGGGCGCTTAGAAAAGCTAATGGATTTTATAGAGGGATACAAATCTGGGATGCCTCAGGGCTCTTAACCCTTTTACAGCACCCGTTCGATTCTACTGGATATGCAAATCTGAATCGCTGTCAGGAGACAGCTCGTACGACCCGATTCTATCGGGGATGAAGGCTAAGATTTTCGC
>NZ_JBMMKT010000011.1:0-125048 GCF_057626615.1 Marinomonas sp. HM11-D
GCAGAGGACTAGACCTCAACAATTATTCTGATATGTCTGTTAAGACAGAGACCAATTTCGTTTTGAAGCGACCTCTAGCGCTTGCGCATAGAGCAAAAAACGAGAATTGGTCTCGGGCTTTCTGAAGAACTCAGAAAACTGAACAACTAAGCCTTAAGTGTTTTCACACCAGACTGGGTGCCTAGCAATAGAACATTTGCTGGGCGAGATGCGAATAGGCCGTTTGTGACCACGCCAACGATTTCGTTGATTTGGCTTTCCAATTTCACTGGGTCAACGATCTGCATGTTGTACACGTCTAGGATATGGTTGCCGTTATCCGTTACCACGCCTTCACGGTACACTGGGTCACCGCCAAGTTTCACTAATTCACGTGCCACGTAGCTGCGTGCCATCGGGATCACTTCCACAGGTAGTGGGAAATCGCCTAGCACTTTCACCAGTTTAGACTCGTCTGCGATACAAACGAATTCTTCCGAACAAGCTGCCACGATCTTCTCGCGTGTTAGCGCCGCGCCGCCGCCTTTGATTAGGTGAAGGTGGTCGTTCGACTCGTCAGCACCGTCCACATACACACGGATTGAGCTCACAGAGTTTAGGTCATACACAGGAATGCCGTGACCTTTTAGGCGATCAGCAGAGGCTTCAGAGCTCGCTACTGTACCGTCGAATAGATGTTTGTGTTTGGCCAATTCATCAATGAACATGTTCGCTGTTGAACCGGTACCTACGCCGACAATGGTGTCTTCTTCAAGTAGCGGAAGGATATATTCCACCGCGGCTTCAGCGACTGCTTGTTTTAATTCGTCTTGCGTCATGCTGGGTAAACCTGTGACTGTGATTGTGTGTTAGAAAGTTGCCCTTAAGGGTGGGCACATTATAGTCAGTTACCCCATGTTTTGTTACCCCTCTAGGACGAAGTTGCCGAGTTCTGGCAAAAAGCCGTCAAATCCCGCCCAAGGCTTTGCTCCTAATGGGTGGAAAGAGTATATTGCGTGTTCGTTTTTAGCAGAGTTACTAGTTGAGTTACCCCCGCAAACGCCGATTCTAGGCGTGCTTTGGAGAGAAAGCAGGAATGTATATGCCTCACACGATCATCAAAAAAATTCTACAGGCGCCGGTGTACGACGTGGCTGTAGAAACGCCCGTTTCCCGTGCCACACAATTGTCTGAACGCACTGGCAACGACATTATTTTGAAGCGAGAAGACCTACAGCCAGTGTTCTCGTTTAAGATTCGTGGCGCATACAACAAGATTATTCAGCTTTCTGAAGAAGACCGCGCCAAGGGCGTGATTGCTGCGTCAGCGGGTAACCACGCGCAAGGTGTTGCGCTAGCGGCGAAAAAGCTTGGCATCAAGGCCACTATCGTTATGCCTGCAACCACGCCAGACGTAAAAGTGAACGCGGTTCGTGCCCGTGGTGCGGAAGTAGTATTAGCTGGTGATGCGTTTGATGCCGCCTTTGCTAAATCCCAAGAAATCATGCAGCAAACTGGTCAGGTTTACGTTCACCCATTTGATGATATCGACACCATCGCCGGTCAAGGCACCATCGGTATGGAGCTATTGCGCCAAATCGAAGGCGATATCGATGCGGTATTTATCCCTGTGGGTGGCGGTGGCTTGATCGCTGGTGTGTCTGCTTACATCAAGTACCTACGTCCAGAAATCAAGGTGATTGGTGTCGAGCCGATTGATGCGGCCTGTCTGAAGATTGCGTTAGACACTGGCAAGCCAACCCGTCTATCAACAGTGGGTATCTTCGCGGAAGGTGTGGCGGTGGCGGAAATCGGTAAAAACACCTTTGAAATCGCCAAAGACTGCGTTGATGAAGTCATCACTGTCAGCACCGATGAAATGTGCGCCGCGATCAAAGACATCTACGATGACACGCGTTCGATCACAGAGCCAGCCGGTGCCTGTGCCCTAGCGGGTCTGAAGAAATACATCGAGCGTGAAGGCGCGAAGGGCCAACGTCTGGTTGCCATCAACTCGGGTGCGAACGTCAACTTCGACCGTCTGCGCCACGTTTCCGAACGTGCGGAATTAGGTGAGAAGCGCGAAGCCATCATCGCGGTGCGCATCCCTGAAGCCCCAGGCAGCTTTAAAGACTTCTGTCAGGCATTGGTTGGCCGTTCAATCACAGAATTTAACTACCGTTACAGCGATGAAAAAGAAGCGGTGATCTTCGTCGGTGTGGCGCTCGGTGGTAGCCCACACAGCCGTGAAGAACTGCTGCACGATCTAAAAGATTACGAAATCGTCGACCTAACCGATGATGAAACGGCCAAGGTGCACGTACGTCATATGATCGGTGGTCACTTGCGCAGTGAAAAAGGCGAGTTGCTGTACAGCTTTGAATTCCCAGAGCGTCCAGGTGCTTTGCTGAAATTCCTTAATACCTTGGGCGGCCAATGGAATATTTCCATGTTCCACTACCGTAACCACGGTGATGCCTACGGTCGTGTGTTGGTGGGCCTACAAGCGGTCGGCGAAGAGACCGATGTGACGCGCTACCTAGACGAACTAGGCTACCCTTACCAAGACGAAAATGATAACCCAGCGTGTAAGCTGTTCTTTCGCTAAATAGTCGAAAATCGGTTATCATAGCGCCAACTTCAAATGACATGACGACCCTCTGGTGAGTAAGTCATTGACTGAATAGGCTTGGTAAAATACGCCGAGTGATCACAGCACCGCCTGAACGGGCATCCCTGCCCGCGACAGGTGTAACGCCCATCCATGGGCTTAATGCTTGTGATCATTCGGCTTCTTTATCAATACCCTTTGAAAGTTGATGACATGACCTTGTCGGAGGGTTGTGTGATTTTACAAATGGGTTTCTTGTGAATATTCAAACGCTTCTTAATCAACGTATTCAAGCGGCTATGGTCGCATCGGGTGCGGCGGACGATGCTCCGGCTCTAGTTCGTCAATCTGCAAAAGTTCAATTTGGTGACTACCAAGCCAATGGCATCATGGGGGCGGCGAAGAAAATCGGCACCAATCCTCGTGAGTTCGCAACCAAGGTGTTGGAACAATTGGACCTTTCCGATGTGGCGGATAAAGTCGAAATCGCAGGCCCAGGCTTTATCAATATCTTCTTGAAAAACGAGTGGTTAGGCTTGACGGTTGCGGACCTTCGTAACAGCGAACGTTTAGATGTTGCCACCGTAAATGACCCGCAAACCGTGGTAGTGGATTACTCAGGCCCTAACCTAGCCAAAGAAATGCACGTGGGTCACCTACGTTCAACGGTTATCGGTGATGCGGTCGTTCGTACCCTTGAGTTCCTTGGCCACAACGTTGTGCGTCAGAACCACGTGGGCGACTGGGGTACTCAGTTCGGTATGTTGTTGGCGTACATGGAGCGTTTGCGCGAACAGAACTCTGAAGTGAGCATGGCCCTGTCGGATCTTGAGACCTTCTACCGCGAAGCGAAAATCTGCTTCGACGAAGACGAAGCCTTCTCAGTACGTGCCCGTGAGCTTGTAGTGTCACTACAGTCTGGCGATGAGCAGTGCTTGAAGCTTTGGAACGAGTTTATCGAAGTATCGCTACAGCACTGTGAAGAAACCTACCAGATGCTAGGTGTTTCTCTGTCTCGTAAAGATGTGAAGCCAGAAAGTGCTTACAACGACGATCTGCCAAAAGTGATCTCTGATCTGGACGCACAAGGCTTGATCAAAGAAGACCAAGGTGCGAAGTGTGTCTTCCTAGAAGAATTCGCTAACAAAGATGGTGAGATCACGCCAATCATCGTACAGAAGACGGGCGGTGGTTTCCTTTACGCAACCACTGACTTGGCGGCGCTGCGTTACCGTCAAGGTACGCTAAACGCGGATCGTGTGCTGTACTTCGTGGATGCGCGTCAATCGTTGCACTTCCAGCAAATCTTCACGCTGTCTCGCAAAGCAAACTTTGTGAAGCCTGAAACCAGCTTAGAGCATATGCCGTTCGGTACGGTCATGGGCAGCGATGGTAAGCCATTTAAGACCCGTTCTGGTGGCGTGGCGAAGCTTTCGGCATTGCTTGAAGAAGCGCAAGAACGTGCCTTCCAATTGGTCGCGTCAAAGAACCCAGACATGCCAGAAGACCAGCAGCGTAACATCGGCCGTGTGGTCGGTATTGCGTCGGTGAAATACGCGGACTTGTCTAAGAACCGTACCTCTGACTACGTGTTCAACTGGGACAACATGCTAAGCTTTGAAGGCAACACAGCGCCTTACTTGTTGTACGCTTACTCGCGTGTCGCGAGTATCGTGCGCCGTTCAGAAATGGACGTATCTGCGTTGAATGCTTCAATCACTGTTGTAGAAGATCAAGAACGCGCCTTGGCTGTGAAGCTTTGCCAATTCGAAGAAGCGATCCAGCAGGTAATCAACGACGGTATGCCACACTTCTTATGTGCTTACTTGTACGAGCTTGCAGGTATCTTTATGAGCTTCTACGAAGCCTGCCCAATCTTGAACGCAGAAGACGCGGTCAAAGAAAGCCGTCTACAACTTGCTCTAAGCACCGCTTCTACTTTGAAGCAAGGTCTAGAGCTACTAGGTATCGAAACCCTAGAACGTATGTAAGCCAAGCGCTTAAAGACAGTAAAAAGCCCGAACATGGCGACATGTTCGGGCTTTTTTGTCTCTATTATTCCGAGATCATAATTGGCGTTAGGTTGTAGTGTACTGCAGCTTTTGCCAAGCGACCGTCTTGCTTGATGTCGGTGACAAACTGATCGACACGTTGTAACCAAGCCTGATCGCCTTTGGCCACCGCATAGGCGTATTCAAACTGCTCGGTTTTACCCGGCGGTGCGATCAGCTTGGCCCAGTCGTAGACGTTGACCATCTTTTGGCCGTACGGGTAGTCGGTGATAAACACATCGGCACGACCAGAGAGCACTTCGCCTTCACGCTCATTCGGACGCTGTACCGTGGTAATGGTGGCGTGTTTTAGGCTTTTGCGCATGGCGTTTTCCATATAGGTGCCTTTTTGTACACAGACAATCACGCCGTCTTGGTCCATATCGCTCCAGCTGCTAATTAAAGGGTGCTGCTTTGTCGTCACCGCGTACATATTGCTGGCTAGGTAAGATTGGGTGAAGTCGATACGCTGACGGCGCGCTTCGGTATTACCCACACCAAACATGGCCACATCGCAGGCTTTCGAGTCCAAGTCATCCATAAAACGGCCAAAGTGAGTTTTGACGTAATTGACTTTTACGCCTAAGTCATCGGCGAGGGCATGGCTCAGATCAATATCGATGCCTTCGAGCTGCTGGGTGCGCGGACTCATATAGGTAATCGAGAAGTAATCGGGCCAGATGCAGACATTCAGTTCACCACGCTCTTTGATGGCCGCCAAAGTCGGGCTCTCTTGTGCCATGACTTGTCCTGCTAATAGTACAAAAAAGCCGAGAAATACAGTGCTTGCTTTGGTTCTTAACGACATACGTCAACACCTCAGGTCAATTTAAACGATAAGCTACGCTTATTATGCTGAGTTATGAATTTGATGAACTGATCTAGGTTAACAACATTGCTAAAACGACTATCTAATTTTATCCAACCCCAAACGGTGATTGTGGCCAGCACAGTCATTGTTCTATTGGTGATGGCGATCAGTTTGCAGAGTTTGCTCGGTCGTGGTCATGAGCGCGCTTTGGCAGAGCAGTCGTTAACCAGCTCGACCTTGGCCTATACCCTAGAAGACTCAGTGATTCGCTCGACGCAAGCGGCGATCGGTGCCTTGGAAACTCTCGCGGCGAATGTACTCTATCGTCCCCCGCATACTCTGGACACCCTGAAGGATCGTTTATTACGTGGCTTGCCACAGCTGCGTAATGTGGATTTTGTACCGCTTGCAAAAGCAACGGAATGTACACAACGTGTCTCGAATATGGACACCTTGTTTTTGCCACCGCACCAAGGCCGTTTTTGGGGTGATCCGATCAATATGCCGGAGCTTAGCTACTGGCCAATCTGTGTTCCCTACCGTCTACAGGGCGAAATCGTGGGCTATGTGATTGGCTCAGTTAACTTGAACTACTACAAAAGTTTGTTTCAATCCCTTTCTAGCAGTGGCCGTGAGGCCTCTTTGTACCTGTTTACTGGCGAAGTTATTTTGGGAGATACCGGGCCTTTAACCGAGCAACGTCGCGATAAAATTATGGCGCGTTCTTGGGGCGAGGCCCGTGGTCGTGATGACAAAGGGGAGTACCTCGACAGTTATCGGGCGACCTCATTTTACCCATTAGTGATTTCATTACGTTCCTATGATCATGATGCGCTGGCGGATTGGCAGAATGATGCTCAAGTGGTGAGTACCATCTTCTCTATTCTGGCTCTAGTGCTAGTGTCTATGTTGGTTATGTATTTGGTCTTGAAGCATAAACGCGATAAGGTGCAGGGCGACAACCATTTACTTAGTATGGCGATTCGTAGCGCCGCCAACGCTATCTTTATCACCGACCCGAAAGGCCACATCGAATGGGTCAATGAAGCCTTTACCCATCTCACCGGCTATAGCCAAAAGGAAGTGCATGGCCGGACGCCGCGGATACTGAATTCTGGTGTGCATGATCGTCCTTTCTTTGAAGGCCTATGGCGTTCTATCTGTCAGGGTGACAGCTGGCGTAATGAGCTAGTCAACCGCCATAAAAATGGTCACCTAATTACCGTTGAGCAAACCATCACGCCGATCCTCGATAATAAAGGGCGAGTGTCTTATTTTATTGCTGTGCACGAAGATATCACGGTGCGTAAAGAAGCCGAGCAGCAAGTATTGTATATGGCACAGCACGATGATCTGACGGGGCTAGCTAACCGTCGTTACTTTGAACAGTGTCTTGAGGAGTGTGTCTCCAATCGCCAGTATGGCTCGATTGTCTTGATGTTTATCGACTTGGACCGCTTTAAAGAAATCAACGATACCCTAGGCCATGATGCCGGTGATGTGCTGCTGAAACGGGTGGCGAAAAAGCTACGCAGTTTGATGCCAGAAGAAGCCTTATTGTCGCGCCTTGGCGGCGATGAATTTGCCTTGTTTATTCACCCATCCATGAAAGAAGCACAGGTCCATCATCTGGCGCAAAGCATCGTCAATACCTTGGCAAAGCCATTTGAATACAAGGAAACCTCCTTCTCTGTCAGTTGTAGTATCGGGGTGGCGATGCACGATATTGCACAGATCGATGCCTCATCCTTACTGCGCCAAGCGGATTTGGCCATGTATCGTGCCAAGCATTCCGGTAAGAACACCTATCGTTTCTTTGATGAATCGATGGATGAAAGTATGCAGCATCGGGTGGCTATCCAACGTTATTTAGAACAAGCGTTAAACGATCCAGAGCAGTTAATGTTGTATTACCAACCGCAAATCGATGCTAAGCGTGGCGCTGTCTGTGGTGTGGAAGTTTTGATTCGTTGGCAGCGCCAAGGGGAGTGGATTTCTCCTGCTGAGTTTATTCCGATTGCCGAGGATAGCGGCCAAATTATTGAGCTGGGGCGCTGGATCATTAATACGGCGTTACAGCAGCTGGCGGACTGGCGTGCCCGTCAGATACAGGTTGGAACGCTGTCGATTAATTTATCTGCCGTGCAGCTGTCTAACTCTGATGTGGCGTTAGAACTGATTGAGGCCATGCAACGCTACCAGATTCCTAGTCACGCGCTAGCGGTGGAGTTTACGGAAACCACCTTGATGGTGAGCTCTGCGCAGCTAGTGCGGAACCTGAATCTGTTGCGTCACCATGATATCGCCATTGCCATCGATGACTTTGGTACCGGTTATTGTTCTTTGAGTTATCTGCGTGAATTGGAAGCCAACTATCTGAAAATCGACCAATCCTTTATTCGCGGCATTGGTACCAATGAGTCTGATGAATGCATTGTGTCCGCGACCATCGCCATGGCCAAAGGCCTGCATATGGAAGTGGTGGCCGAAGGGGTCGAAACCGAAAATCAGGTATCCTACTTAACCAGCTTGGGGTGTGAATACCTGCAAGGTTACGGCTTTGCCAAGCCGATGCCGGCAGCGAGCTTGGAAAGCTGGTTGGTGCATACAAAAACGCCTTCTAAAGAGAAGGCGTTGCAGGAGTAACTGAGTTTACATATTCGGGTACAATGGCCCGCCACCGCCCTCAGGTACATACCAGCGGATATTCTGGGTAGGGTCTTTAATATCGCAGGTTTTACAATGTAGGCAATTAGCTGCATTAATTTGTAAGGCCGGCTCGCCGTTTTGTTCAAGCACTTCATACACCCCAGCGGGGCAGTAGCGTTGGGCAGGCTCTGCGTACAGTGGGATATTCACTGTGTTTGGAACTGTCTTATCTTTCAGCTGCAGGTGACAAGGCTGCTCTTCTTCATGGGAGGTATTGGAGATAAACACAGAAGACAGCTTGTCGAACGACAGCTTACCATCGGGTTTAGGGTATTCGATTGGCTGACAGGTTTGCGCATGCTGCAGCACCTCATGATCGGCTTTCGTGTCATGCAAGGTGAATGGCAAACGACCTGCAAAGATATTTTGCTCAATCGTATTGAAAGCACCACCTAGTAGGGTGCCAAACTTATGTAGGGCTGGACCAAAGTTACGTGAGCGGAATAATTCATCATACAGCCAAGAGTGTTTAAATAACTCGTTATACGTGGTAGCGCTAGTGTCTTGTGCGGCAATAGCGTTGACCACGGCCTCTGCCGCCAGCAAGCCTGACTTCATCGCCGTATGGACGCCTTTAATACGGGAAAAGTTCAGTGTTCCCGCATCACAGCCAATCAGAAGACCACCAGGGAAGGTCATTTCCGGCAGGCAGTTAAAACCACCTTTGGCAATGGCGCGGGCACCGTAAGACACTCGGCTGCCACCTTCTAAATATTGTGCTAGTAACGGATGGTGCTTTAAGCGTTGAAACTCATCAAATGGGCTAATCCAAGGGTTAGAGTAATTTAAATCGACGATCAATCCGACAACGACTTGCTGATTCTCTGTGTGATAGAGAAAGAAACCACCGCTGGTGCCGTCTGTCAACGGCCAGCCACTTCCATGGACCACTAATCCTGGCTGGTGCTTATCTGGCTCAATATTCCACAGTTCTTTAAGACCAAGGGCGTAATGCTGCGGATCTTTGCCAGCAGCTAAGTCATAGTGCTGAATCAGTTCTTTGCCAAGGTGGCCACGACATCCCTCGGCAAATAGGGTGAATTTAGCTTCCAGTGCCATGTTGGGCACATAGCTGTCTTTTTCCCGTCCGTTAGCATCAAGCCCCATGGCACCCGTCAGAATGCCCTTCACACGATTGTTGTCGTCATACAGTAGTTCGGCGGCGGCAAAGCCTGGGAAGATTTCTACGCCTAGCGCTTCGGCACGTTCTGCTAACCAGCGGCTTAGATTACCAGTGGAGGCGATATAGCAACCATGATTGTGCATGGTTTTTGGCGCGGCCCAATTGGGAATGGTGACGGCGCTTTGATCGTCTTTCAGTAATACGATCTGGTCTTGCTCTGCTTTGGTATGAAGCGGTGCGCCTAGGTCTTGCCAATTAGGAAACAGCTCATTCAAAGACTTGGGGTCGATGATCGCCCCAGAAAGAATATGGGCACCGACTTCGGCGCCTTTTTCGACGACACAAACATTGAGCGAGTCATCGAGTTGTTTGATTTTACAGGCAGCTGATAATCCTGCTGGGCCTGCGCCCACGATCAGAACATCAAACTCCATTACTTCATAATCCATCTATCCCTCCTTAAAAAGAAAGCGCACGGTGGTGCGCTTTGCTTTTTAGATGACCAAGTAGCGCTAACATTAACTGCGGTTACGGCTTCGCGCTGCCCAAGAAATCGACTGCGGCTATGCCTTGGCCTTCAGGGCGTACCAATACCGGATTGATTTCCGCCTCGGCAATATTTGGAGTAGCCACTATGGTGTCGCCAAACTGTACTGCCGCTTTGACTAAGGCATCGATATCCGCCCGTGGACTACCGCGGAAGCCTTCAAGCTGTTGCCAAAGTTTCAGTTTCTGTAAGGCATTGCGTACTTGAGATTCCGTGACGGGCAGAGCCAAGTAAGTCACATCACGGTACAGTTCAATGGCGACCCCACCGGAGCCGATTGACAGCACAGGACCAAAGTCGGTATTGGTCAGGGCTGACAGCACCACTTCAACGCCATCGGTGATCATCTCCTGTACCAGTACTGGCATATCTGGTTTTTGGGTAATGGCGCGGAAGCTGGCCGCATGCTGCGCCACTTCTTCGGCAGAACTGACGCGCAGCTTCACTAAGCCCAACTCGGTCTTATGTTCCGCCTCAGATGGTAAGGCTTTGACCACTAATGGCCAGTTCATATCTTGGCAGACGTCTACCGCACTCTCAGTGGCTGTTAAAATGCGCCACTTAGCGGCTGGTACACCACATGTATCCAAATAAGACATGGTGTCTTCCCAGGTGACAGGTGTCGATAATGTTTGCTGTGGTGCTTTTCGAGGCGCGATGTCGATACCTTGGTAGCGTTGGCGGGCGTAGCACCAGCCTAAGGCTTGCATGGCGAACCCAGGGTCTTCGGCAAGATAAATACCCGCGTCATAAAACTCTTTTTTGGTCTCAGCGCTGACTTGCTCCATGGAGAAACTGATAATGATCGGTAGTCCCGTTTGTTTGGCCGCGTCTTTGAAGTCCTGAGCGTTGTACGCTAGATCAGACAAGCCACTTGATGCAAATTGAATAATGATGGCTTCGGTGCGTGGGTCGGCACTGATCGCGGCGAGCGAGTCGCGGAACATATTGGGATTAGAACGAATTTGCCCAGTGAGATCGACTGGATTGGCTTTACGAGCAAAGGCCGGCAGGATGCCTTCTAGTTGCTCAGCTGTGTGCTGATTAAAGACCGCCATATTGAGGTCATACTCTTCACAATGGTCGGCTAATAGGGCGCCTGCCCCACCAGAGGAACTCAACACCACGACACCGCTTTTCTCATCATCGGACAAGCGTGGATTGGGCAGTACGGATAGGACTTCCAGTGCCGACATCGCCTCGGCTAACGTGTTGACCAAGACAACACCCGCTTGCTCCAAGACATCTTTGTAAATCGCATGAGGTGAAGCAATTTTGCCCGTGTGCGAAGCAGTGGCTTCTTGGCCAAAGGTGGAACGGCCAGCCTTGAGAGCCACCACTTGAATACCACGATTGCGGGCACGTGCCGCT
The DNA here is from genome assembly GCF_057626615.1 of Marinomonas sp. HM11-D. Taxonomy (NCBI): domain Bacteria; kingdom Pseudomonadati; phylum Pseudomonadota; class Gammaproteobacteria; order Oceanospirillales; family Oceanospirillaceae; genus Marinomonas; species Marinomonas sp. HM11-D. The sequence goes on from NZ_JBMMKT010000011.1 coordinate 11,203, forward strand.
AGCTCGACTAAGCGGCCAGCATTGCTAAGACCCTCTAGGTAGAGGAACACCACCTTGACGTCATCTTGTTCAATCACCCATGTCAGAACATCTAAGGCATCGACACAGGTTTCATTACCCACCGCAACGATATACGAAGAACCTAGGCCTTTGCGTTGAAGGTAGCTGCCCATAGCGCCTGCTAGAGCACCACTTTGACTGATGATGGCAATATTAGAATGCTCAGGCGGTGCCATGTTAAAAGCGGCTGAACCAAAGCTTAAAATAGCCTTCTCTTTGATTGACCAAGCGCCATTACAGTTGGGACCGATGACCGCCACGCCGGATTCCTCGGCAGCACGTTTTAGCGCTAACGCCAGCTCCTTGCCTTCATCGATCTCTTCAAAGCCCGAACTAAAGACAATCGCAGCTTTGATCCCTTTTGCGCCACAGTCACGAATGATTTCTGGGACGGTTTCAGAGGGGGTAATGACTAACGCTACATCTGGCGTTTCGGGCAGATCCGCTACGCTTGGGTAGGCTTTAAATCCTTCCACACTGTCATTCGATGGGGTGACAGGGAACACTTTGCCCTGATAACCATGTTTCAAAAGCACCTTTACTATGCGGTTTCGTGGTGAGCCCTCTTTGGGTGATGCGCCTATGATGGCAACACTTTTGGGGCGGAACAGTTTATCTAGGGCTGGTATTAACAGTTCTGTTTCCATAGCAGTTTTACTTCCCATTTTATTTTTCTCGTAGATAACCGCCTAAACGCACTTGCCGTGCCAACCTTAAATCCTTTGGCCGCCAAGCAAGGTAAGACAAGTGATTACCAGCGTTCCCTTATATTGGCATAAAGAGTGCGTCGATGGTGTCACGGAAAACCATGTTGACGCTGCGTAATGCCTAGTTACGCAGACACGGTAAGGGGGAGCAGATGTCTAGACCAGAGATTTACGATGCAGTGCCGCAATTCGGCAGAATACGAGATGAGGTGTTGTACAAGGATATTTGGCAGCAACCTGAGCTGACGGCACGGGATCGAAGCTTGGTGACCTGTGCCATTCTCGCGGCATTGGGCAAGCAGGCCGAGCTGGAGCATCACATGCAGAAAGCCATTGAAAACGGTGTCACCGCAGACGAATTACGTGGTTTGGTGGTGCAAACCGCTTTTTATGCTGGCTGGCCAGCGGGCGTGAACACCGCCAAAGCGGGCATGCATATTTTTACTGAACAACAATAATAGCGAAGAGGGAGTGAAACATGACTCAGAATGTAAAAACGTGGCTGATTACCGGAGCGGATAAAGGCTTGGGCTACCAAACGGCGAAAACGGCATTGGAACGCGGTGATAATGTGGTGGTGACGGTCATGGCCGCGGATGGTGCTCATGAATTTTGTCAGCGCTACCCTGAACGCTTCCGAGCGTATCACTTGGACGCTCGAGATCATGCTCAAATTGGTCCAGTGATTAATCGTGCTTTTGAGGCATTTGGCCGTATTGATGTGCTGGTTAATAACGCTGGCTATGGTTTGGTGGCCTTGGCAGAGGCCACTGGCGCGGACAAGTACCGTCCTATTTTTGAAGTAAACTTTTTTGGTTTGGTGGAAATGACGCGCGCGGTCTTGCCTATTATGCGTCGCCAGCGCTCAGGGCATGTGATCAATTTATCCTCCTATGGTGGCTTCATCGGCACGCCAGGGTTCAGTTTTTATTCGGCCACCAAATTTGCGGTCGAAGGCTACTCAGAATCCTTGTCTAAGGAAGTGGCGCACCTTGGTATTCATGTAACCTTAGTTGAGCCAGGTGGCTTTCGTAGTGATTTTGCTGGCTCATCTCTTGACCAAGGCTTGGATACATTAGGCGGCGATTACAATGATGTGGCGCCCATCATTGCTAACTACAGCGCCTCACGTCACGGCAAGCAGCCCAATGATCCGGAACTATTTGGCCCAGCCATTTGTGCGCTGGTCGATGCTGAGCAGCCACCAATGCGATTACCGCTTGGACAAGATGCCCATGAGGCAATTAGTAAAGAGCTCGGCAGTATTGCCGAGGAACTAGCACAATGGCGCGAAGTGTCTTACTCAACGACACGTCCCATCTAGCCATTATCATCTGATGAGCACTAAAAAAACGCTCGATGTTGCCATCGAGCGTTTTTTTTATGACGCGCAGCAGGGTTATTTCCAAGCATCTTCTAAGAAGTCACACATCACATCCAATACTGCCACCACCATGTCATCGCCATCCGCGGTTTTGCAACCTGCGGCGCGAGCCGCCTTGATGATCTTGGTTTCGCCGTGGCCTGCCACCACGTCACCCACGAACATTGAGGCATCCAGCAAAGAGGTGTCCAAAGGTTCAGGGTCATTGTCATCCATGCCCATTGGCGTGGCGTTAGACACCACATCAAATCCCGTTGGATCAGCACTACCGGTACGCACTCGATCGCCCGCTTTGGCTTGCAGCTTGTTGACGATCTGCTGTGCCCGAGCGGGATTGACGTCATGTACTACAACTTCCTTAGCGCCGTGATCCAGCATCGAAATCACGATGGCGCTGCCTGCGCCGCCTGCGCCTAAAACTAGGACGCGGGCACCTTCAATGGTCGCGCCTTTATCAATCTGCGCCTTCACAAAGGCATCACCATCCGTAGTGTGCCCGTGCCATGAGCCATCTTTGTTACGACGTACGGCGCTCACTACACGCAACATCTGTGAGGTTTCCGATAAGGTGGCGCAATGGTCGTAGCCGGAGACCTTGTGGGGCATGGTTAAACAGAAACCATCCACATTTTGTGTGGCGGATAAACCAGAGATGGCCTCGGCTAATTTACCTTCGGGCACTTCCATGGGCAGTGAAATCATATTCATATCGCGCTTCGCCATATGATGACTTAGCCAATCTGGAGAGCGGGCATAAATAATAGGGTCGCCTAAAAGAGGGTATAAGCGAGTGCGGCCGTTTAACTGAATGGTCATTCTAAACTCCTTGGTTCTGATGCAGTGGCAATGACTCAAGAGGAGCACCTCTCATGCCAGATTAATGACACCATTCAAGTTTCCCAAGCCCGCTGAACGGGATTGCAGGGTGTTTAGCACTTGCTTACAAAAATGGCATCTCAATTGCGGCTAGTGAGGCATTCTTTAATGAAAATGAATGTTTCTATGTCGCTATCTCTGCTCGTCGTCGGCGATGAAGGGCAGGCCAAGCAAATGATCGTGAGAGTCTATGACCATGAATAGGAAAGTGTTGTTTGGGAAGACAGTCTGTCTTCTGCTTAGACAGTTTGCGACTGACGTTGATAGCGCGCACATGCTGGAGGCCTTATATGACGTGGCCTGAGCTCTGGCACCTTCGTTGCAAAGGGGGTAGTGACTCACAATCTTTAACTGAGGTGGATTCAGAAGTGAAAGCATCGACATCGTCCCTGCGTCTTTTTAAAAACCGTATGTATGCGATTTACTGGTCGGCGGGTTTTTCGGTAAATCTTGGCTGGCAAATTCAAATCGTAGCGATATCTTGGCTGATGGCGTCGTTAGGCGGTACGCCAGAGTTGGTCGCCTTGGTGCAAACCGCGATCTCCTTGCCAGTCATGCTGTTGTCGCTTCCTGGGGGCGCAATTTCCGATTTGATTGGCCAGAGAATTATGTCCCTATGGGCGCAGAGCTTTTTGTTCGCTATCTCTGTGATCCTAGCATTGCTAGCATTCTTCGACGGCTTAACGCCCTATATCTTGCTGGCCTGTACTCTGTTGTTAGGCAGTGGACGAGCGCTTTATTATCCTGGTTGGCAAGCCATGGTGTTTCAGCTGTTAGACAAAAAAGATGTGCCCAATGCGATTGCTCTGAATTCCAGTAACGTCAACATTGCGCGCAGTGTTGGACCTGCGATTGGCGGTGCGATCGTCGCCTTGGCGGGTGCCTTCTTTGCCTTTGTGCTAAGTGCGTTTAGCAATCTCATCGTTTTTTTCGCTGCCAAAGGCATGCCGAAGCACAAACCAGATAACGATCTGCCCCCCGAATCCTTATCGACGGCCATTATGTCGGGGCTAAGGTACGTTGCCCTGTCGCCAAGCTTGCTGATTATTATGTTGCGTTCCGCGGTGTTTAATATCTCTGCGATCGCGATTCTGGCGTTGCTTCCCCTAGTGGCCAAAGACTTATTAGGTGGTGGCGTAACGGCATTTGGTATCTTGCTGGCAGCGTTTGGGGTTGGGGCCGTTATTGGCTCGCTCTACATTACGAAAGTGCGTGCCAAACTGTCACTAGAGGCCTTTCTGGCGCTTGGTTTTGTCGGTTATGCCCTGGCTGGCATTGTCTTAGCAGAAAGTCACTTTTTAATACTATCAGCCATTGGCGCTTTGCTTGGTGGTATTGGCTGGACCTTCATCCAAGTTACTTTCTACTCCATTGTACAAATCTCCTCGCCACGCTGGGTGTTAAGCCGCAGTATTGCGATTTATCAAATGGCGGTATTTGGCGGCAATGCGGTAGGTAGTTTGGTTTGGGGCGCGTTAGCAGGCTTAGTCGGGACCCAACTGGGCTTGATTGGTGCTTCGGTCTTTTTGTTGTTCGGTGCCTTGCTGGGTTACGTGTTTAAGATCCGTGAGCAGCAAGGTGAGAAATTGGACTCTCTTAACAAATGGCGTGCGCCGACGCCACAGTTAGCCATCCATTTAAGAAGTGGGCCCATTATCACCACTATTCAATACCAAATTGATGAAGCGGATGCGCCTATCTTTGTCTCCAGTATGAACAATAAACGTCGAGATCGTCTGCGTGATGGCGCCTCTGGCTGGACCTTAACGCGAGATATACAGGACCCAAACATCTGGTTTGAACGATTTAAAGTGCCCACGTGGGCTGACGCCCAACGCCTGCATGCCCGTCGCACGGTTGCGGGTGAGGAACTGATTGAGTTTATCCGCAGTCTGCATCGTGGCGAAGGCTTACCTGAAGTACAGTACGAGCTAGAGCAGCCGACCACAGCGCGACAGGAGCAGGTTGTGATTTGCCCGAAAGAAACCTGACTCGAGCGGGTTTTGGCATGCCCGGTGCGTACTGGGTTTTACTAGCTGGAATGTTTTTAAAAAATTGTTGAGAAGGTTTTAGTACCAGTGTCATGAACTAGAAGGATGATTCATTTTCACAATGGGTCCTACTGCAAATAAAAATAATTGAGGGTTAGTCCATGAAAAACAAAAAGACTTTAGGCTTATTTACCGTTGCCAGTGTGATGGCTCTTGGGGCTGTGAATGCTGCAGCGGCAGATATTACGTTGCGTATGGGGGACTTCCTACCCGCAGCGCATAATGGTGTTATCGAGGGGGATAACGTCTTTATGTCTGAAGTAGAGCGCTTAACCAATGGCAGCGTTGAGATCGAATTTTATCCGGCGCAACAGGCGGGCAAAGCCAAAGAAGCGTTGGATCTAGTGAAATATGGTGCCATTGATATCTATGCCCTAGGGACAGCTTACTTTGGCGCGGACATCCCGCTTTGGGACATGTTGCAAGCGCCGAATCTTGTGCATTCGACCTGTGCGGCGACCCGCGCCATGCGAGCGATCGGCGATCCTGGCGGTATCCTTTGGGAAACCATGTATAAGCCGCAAGGTGTTCGTGTGTTGAGTTATTTTGTTTACCCACCTTACAGCCCAACGGCCTCCCGTGTGGAAATTAAATCGTTAGATGACTTACAGGGCCTTAAGCTGCGTAATGCTGGTGGCCTAATGGAGCGTACAGTGGTAGCACTGGGGGCGACGCCAGTCGGCATCACCTCGCCAGAAGTCGCGCAGTCGCTACAGCGTGGCACCCTAAGCAGTTGGCTTGGCTCAATCGATTCTGTGTTGAACTACAAGTTCTATGAAGAGGCGAACTACGGTGTCACTGGGTTCTCATTTGGTACTCCAGGCATCTTTATGACCATTAATGAATCTAAGTTTCAATCCCTCCCAACAGAGGTTCAGAATGCTTTGGTGACCGCGGGTAAAGCGGCCGAAGAGAATTTCTGTGCCTTCTCTGATCGCAGCGAAATGGCTGCCATGGCCAAACTGGAAGCCGATCACGGCATGAAGTTCCACCATTGGTCTGAAGCCGATGTTGAAAAGATGGAAAAACTCACCGCTTCCGTGCTCACTGATTGGGTGAAAGACGTTGAAGCAAATGGTATTCCTGCCACCGAAGCACTCAACCAGTACAAAGCGGCACTGGGACAATAGGCGCACCTTTTCACAGGACGCTTCGTCAATCGGGGCGAAGCGTCCCTAGGGGTTTACAAGGTGCAATGGGGGAGTTCACATGTCGATAGAAAATTCAAACAAGGGCGCAATGTCTAAAATGCTGGAGCACTTTGATCGGGTCTTATTTAGCCTAGAAAAAGTGTTTTTAAACATCACGGTCATTAGCTTGATCGGCGTAATGTTGTTAGTAGCTTGTGATGCCTTAGGGCGTTACTTTTTCAATCGTCCAATCATTATCACCATTTATTTTGTCTCACATTACATGTTGCCGCTACTGATGCTATTGCCTGCGAGCTATGTACTGCGTCGCTCTAAGCATATTTCAGTGGATCTGTTTTCATCCATGATTCCACAACGATTGAGCCAGTTTCTGATTGGTGTCGGACTGTTGTTGGTGATGCCGGTGATTTGGATCATGGCCTACCGTGTAGGCATTTCCAGTGTGGAAAGTTTTCGCGACGATAAAGTGGCCTATGGTCTGATTGCTTGGCCTTTTTGGGTTGAGCAGGCCATTTATTGTCTGTGTTTTCTAATGCTAACTGCGCGCATTCTGCATGTAGGGCTATCGCACATAGTCTCTGCCATGTCGGTTCGCAGTTCGGTGAGTCACTGTATGGTGAGTGCACCGCAAATTCCTGTTGGGGAGGTGGACTGATGGCGCTTTCATTAGGTTTTGCACTGCTGGCTGTCTTGATGATGGTCGGTTTACCTGTGGCCTTGGCTTTAGCCTTGTCGGGTGCTGTAGGTTTGTATCTTGTGGGTGGGGTGAATCTTGCGAGTGGTATGATCGCGGCGACGCCACTTGGCTCAGTGAGTAGCTATGAATGGGTCATGCTGCCTATGTTTATCTTTATGGCAAACCTAATCATGGTGAGTCGTATCGGTGATGATATGTTTGATGTGGCGAAAATCTGGGTGGGCCGAGCGCCCGGTGGTTTGGCTCATGCGACGGCCATCACAGGGGCGGCCTTTGGGGCGATTTCTGGCTCTAGTACCGCTGCGGCCGCGACATTAGCCTCGACGACCATTCCAGGTATGATCAAGCAGGGCTATGACCCGAAACTGGCTGCTGGTGTGGTGGGGATTTCCGGCACTTTGTCGATGCTGATTCCGCCGAGTGGCGCCATGATTATCTATGCCTTGCTGGCGGATATGAGTGTCTCGGATCTGCTGATCGCTGGGGTGGTGCCAGGTTTGCTGGTGACCCTGACGATCATGTTGACGGTGCTGTTTTTGATGTGGCGTAATCCTGGTCATGCCCCGGCAGCCAATGGCTACACTATGCGCGAGAAAATCGTCTCTCTAAGACTAATTTGGCCCTTCGTACTGCTGTTTAGCGTAGTGATTGTGGTGATCTACACCGGTGTGGCAACTCCGACAGAGGCGTCCGCGTTAGGCGCATTGACCGCGCTATTATTGGCGACCATGCGTGGCGCACGTTGGCCAGAAGTGAAAAAGGCCGCGATCTCCACCGCCGAGTCGAGCTGTATGTTGGCGCTGATTATCACGGGGGCGCACTTGTTTGTGTACTTCTTAACTATGACGCAAGCGACCCAAGGCGTCATCGACTTTATTGCTGCGGCTGATATTGATCGCTTTACGGTGCTGATCCTAGTGCTACTTATTTACCTAGTGTTAGGTTGCTTTATGGACCTGATTGCTATGTTGATTCTCACCATTCCTATTGTGGTGCCCTTGATGGAGCACCTTGGCTATGACCCTATTTGGTTTGCGGTACTGACCATTGTCATGGGTGAGATCGGGGTATTGACGCCCCCCCTTGGCTTAAATGTGTTTGTCATTTCGGCTACTACCGGTATGAAAGTGCAGGACATTTTTAAGGGCTCTTATCCCCATGTTATTGCCCACATACTATTGGTCGGTGTGCTGATCGCTTTCCCTTCTTTGGTGACCTGGCTGCCCAGTACGATGGGCTAACGCCCTCTGTTCCGTTGGGAACAGCTGCCTTTTCAGCCCTCACTTTGCGGTGATCGGACGTTTGTCTTGATCACCGTTTTTTTGCTTTGAACCCTGTCTATGAAATGGGCATCGCCCCTTGATGTGTCTTGTTAGAAGACACTGGCGATAGAGCGTCGGCACTTTGAGCAACGACCGTCATGTCTTTTATTTGTTGCCTTGGGGGAGCTGATCAATTGGCACGTCGAGTGCGTCTTATAACAAAAAATAAGATCAATAATGTTAGGAGATGGCAGTGGATAGTCTAATGATAGCGGTGGATACGGCGCTGAAGCGCTTGGCCAAATTACTCATTATTATCAGTGGTGCGTTCCTCGCAATGATGATGTTGCATGTCGTCGCTGATGTTTCATTACGATATTTTTTAAATTCCCCGATCCCCGGCACGGCCGAAGTGGTTGCCCACTACTACATGGTCGCGGCGGTCTTTCTACCGTTACCCTTTGTAGAAATGCGTAACTCTGGGATTTCGGTGGATCTGCTTTATGAAACCCAAGGCAAAGCCGTGCGTTGGGCAATGCTGTGCTTGGCGCTTATCGGCCAAATCATTTTCTTTTCACTGCTTGCGTATCAATCGGCGTTGGATGCTTGGCACTCCTTCACCATTCAAGAGTACCTGTCGGTACAAATCAAAATCACTATCTGGCCGTCGGCCTTCTTTTTACCTATGGGCTTTAGTGTGGCGGCCTTAGCCAGTGTGCTGCGCCTAGTTCAACTGTTTGTGCGCAAGGATTGGGAGAATGCTTGCCACGCAACCAAAGACATTACATTGCCTGAGGAGTCTAACTAATGGATCGCGTAGAAATCGGTTTTGTAGGCATTGTCATTGCGCTGATATTAATTGTTTTGCGGATGCAAGTTGGCGTGGTGCTGGGGGTGGTTGCGTTTGTGGGCATCACCTTTTTAACCAGTTCGGGTGCGGCCTGGGGCATTTTAACCGCTATTCCAAGCAACTTTATTGCCGATTGGAATTTGAGTGCGGTGCCAATGTTTTTGTTAATGGGCTATATCGCGGCGCAAGCCGGTCTTACCAAAGGGCTGTTTCAGAACGCACGGATCTTACTCGGCCGAGTGCCGGGCGGTTTGGCATCTGCGACTGTGGTGGCCTCGGCCATGTTTGCATCGGCATCTGGCTCCAGTGTCGCCACCGCAGCAGCATTTTCGCGCATTGCGGTGCCGGAAATGCTGAAGTCCAACTATCAGCCTTCCTTGGCAACGGGTTGTGTAGCGGCAGCGGGTACGCTGGGTTCACTGATCCCACCCAGTATTCTGCTGATCTTATATGGCATCTTTACGCAAAGTTCGATTGGTGAGCTATTCATCGCTGGTGTGGTGCCAGGGATTTTGTCGGCGGTGGCGTTTATCTTAATGATCACCATCCGTGCCTGTCTTAACCCTAAACTGGCGCCAGCCAGCACACGTCGCTACTCATGGTCGGAAATCATGGCCTCTTTAAAGGATGTTTGGCCCTTGCCTGCGCTTATTTTAGGCGTTATCGGCGGCATCTTTACGGGCATCTTTTCGCCAACGGAAGCCGGTGCCATCGGTGCTGCCTTGGCTCTAGTGATTGCCTTAGCGCGTCGATCTTTGTCCGGGCAGGTGGTTATTCGAGCCTTGATTGAAACCGCAGAGGGCACCGCGACCATCTTTATTATCGCCATTGGCGCGACCATGTTTTCGGTGTTTATGGGCTTATCTGCAGTGCCTTCGTTCCTAGCGGATTTCCTACTGGAGTTTGTTGATACTCCGATCGCGGTGATCTTAGCCATTGCGGTGCTGTACATCATTATGGGCATGTTCGTCGACAGTGTTTCCATCATGTTACTGACCATTCCGATTATTCATCCGCTGCTGATGGGTTTGGACATCAACATGGTTTGGTTCGGCATCATTACCATCAAACTGCTGGAAATCGGCATGATCACCCCTCCGGTTGGGTTAAACGTTTACGTTATTCGTAGTGCTCTAGGATCGTCAGTTTCGTTATCGGACGTGTTCAAAGGGGCAGGTTGGTTCTTGCTAACCGACATTATTACGTTATCGCTTTTGATTGCATTCCCTGCGATCACATTATTCCTGCCAGATCTGATGAGATGACAGGACGCTCTACTAGCACATCAATTAGGAGAACAAAAATTATGAAAATGAAATGGCTTAGTAGTGTTAGTTTCGCCGTTGCCATGGGTATGGCCGCGGCACCAGCCAATGCCGAGACGTTTCGTGCGGCGACTTGGAATGGCGCTAACTCCGCAAATGATAAGTTCTTGAGTGACTTTGCGGGTCAGGTAGCGCAGGAATCGGGTGGCGCCATGAAATTTGAAGTCTACCCAGGTGGAGCGCTGTTACCAGCGAAGGGGACCTTGGAAGGTCTCAAAAATGGCGTTGCTCATCTGGCGAATATTACCGCTGCTTACATTCCTTCGAAAATGCCAGTGGATTTTGTCGTGGCGGATATGTCCTTTGTGGCCGACGATCAGATGGCGTTGGCCTTTGCCAAAACGGAGCTTGGATTCTTTAACGAACAAATGCGCAAAGAGGTTGAGGATCTCGACCTGGTGTTTGCTACCGGCTTTTCGATTGGTATCTACAGTTTGATCTGTGGCTTTGAAGCAACCTCGTTAGCAGACTTCAAAGGCCGCAAGATACGCACCTCATCCGATGCTCAAGTCGCTTTTGTCGATCGTATCGGTGGGGTGGCGGTGAGTGCCCCTGCTAACGAAATCTATACGGGGATTCAGCGTGGAACACTCGATTGCACGGCAGGCACACCCTTGTTCCTGACAGACTTCTTTAAACTGTCTGAAGTGGCGAAGTCCGTGTACATGCTGTCGTTTGGCTCCAATGCCAACGGTGGTTATTACTTTAATCAAAAGTTTTGGAAGAGCCGCACACCAGAGCAACGTAAGGTGTTGTTTGATGCGTTAGCCGATGCCACCGCACGTTCTATGACCGCATGGAATGCCAATATTAATCATGCTTGGGAGGTTTCTCGTCAAGCCGGGGTGCATCTGGTCCAGCCTGAAACCGAAGCGCTTGAGGAACTGACCAAATTTACCGCCGAATACGTGCCAACTGTTGCCACGACAGCCATTGAAAAACGTGGCATTCAGGACCCTACACCGCTGATCACTGATTTAACGGCGGCTATGGATAAATGGAAAGGGCTTTTGGCACAAATCGATCGCAATGATCCAAACCAAGTCTCCGCGTTACTTAAACAAGAGATTTTTAACAAGGTGGATGTTGCCACCTACGGCATTAACTAGTGCGCATTACGCAGCAGGAGATCCTCCTGCTGCGTCTTTTTTTGCCGCACCCTCTATGTCTGATGAAGCGCCCTTGGCAAGCCGTGTGTTACCCAAGTTGAGCGTTGCGATTGAAACCATTTGGAGTGAAGAATGACCTCTCTAGCAAAGCAAACAAATACTCTACCGCAATACCCACAGGTTGGACTATTGATCGATGGAGAATGGCAATATGACCGTCCAGCCTGCGGTGAAGTGATTAACCCTGCTGATGAAAGTGTCTTGGCACAGGTGCCTGGAGCAACCAAAGAGGACTATGAACGGGCGCTCAATGCGGCCAAACAAGCGTTTTTGAGTTGGAAAAAAGTCGCTCCCTTAGATCGTGCCGCCGTGCTGCTAAAGGCTGCTGAGTTGATGAAACAGCGTGCCGAGGAGATCGGGGTCGTGATCTCATTAGAGCACGGTAAGACCTATCAAGATGGTCGTAATGAAGTGCTGCGCGCCAGTCAATTTCTCGAATGGGATGCCGCGCAATTACAACGTAATTATGGCCGCATCGTACCCACACCGCATCCTATGTACCAGTTCGTTGTGCGTGAGCCGATCGGACCGGTTGCGGCCTTTACCCCTTGGAATGTACCGGTCAGTGCGGCAGGGCGTAAAGTCGGTGGTGCGATCGCCGCGGGCAACTCGGTGATTATCAAACCCGCGACGCAAACGCCTGCCTCTACTTGCATGATGGCGCAATGTTTTATCGATGCGGGTCTGCCAACAGGGGTACTTCAGGTGGTTCATGGTAAAGCGGCGCAAGTGTCGGAGAATCTGATTCTATCGCCGATTATCCGTATGGTGACGCTGACTGGCTCAACGGCGGTGGGCAAAGCCTTAACCAAGCTTGCCGCCGAGGGCATGAAGCCAGTGTTGATGGAACTGGGCGGCCATGCGCCGGTATTGATCGACGAAGACGTCAACCCTGAAACGGTGGCAGAGATGGCCTTGGCAGCGAAGTTTCGCATGAGCGGTCAGCTGTGTGTTTCACCGTCACGTTTCTTGGTACATCGTAGCGTTTACCATGCTTTTGTCGACGCCATGGCCAAAGGTGCGCAGCGTATTAAAGTGGGACCTGGCTCCGATCCAACCACAGAAATGGGGCCAGTGGCCAGTGAGCGTCAATTAGACACCATGATCCAGTTAGTCGCGGATGCTAAAGCCTGTGGTGCGCGCGTGGTGGCTGGTGGTGAGCGTCTTGGTCATCAAGGATGGTACTTTGCGCCAACGGTGTTGGCCGATGTACCGCTTAACGCGGCCATCATGTCCGAAGAACCTTTTGGCCCGTTAGCGGCGATTACGCCGGTGGATTCAATGGATGAGGCGCTAGAGATTGCCAATAGCCTTGATGCGGGCTTGGCGAGCTATGTCTTTACCAACGACATCGAGCGCGCGGATTACTTAAGTAATGCCTTGGAGAGCGGCTCGGTCTCGATTAATAACTTTGTGACGCCAGGGGCGGATGCGCCGTTTGGTGGGGTCAAAGACAGTGGTATGGGGCGAGAAGGGGGGATGGAATCCTTGGATCTCTACTCGGTGATCAAAACGGTGACGGAAAGAAAAGTGAAAGTGTAGTTAACACGCACACAACCCAGCAACGCTTTTGAGTAGGAGAATCCCCTATGAGTAAACGCCTAGAAGGACGAGACGAACCGATTATCGACCCAGATCTGCCGATCATAGACGCGCACCATCATCTGTTTGATAAACCAGCCCTACGCTACATGACGGAAGAATATTTAGACGATGTGACAGCAGGGCACAAGGTGGTGGCTTCCGTGTATGTGGAGGCCTCCGCGTTCTATCGACAATCTGCTCCAGAAATCTTACAACCCCTTGGTGAAGTCGAGTTTGCCAATGGTGTGGGCGCTATGTTTGACAGTGGTACGTATGGCGACTTACGTTTGTGCGCCGCCATTGTGGGTCATGCAGACTTACGTCAGGGCGCGGCTGTGGGCGAGTTATTAGATCGCTGTATCAGTGCGGCGCCAGAGCGTTTTCGGGGGATTCGCCAAATCACCATGGATCACCCCTCCGATGCCCCGTATCGCTATTTCTTTACTGGGCGTCCCCCTGCAGGGGTGTTCCAGCACCCCAACTTTAAGAAGGGCTTCGCGGAGCTTGCCCAACGTCAGCTGACCTATGATGCCACCGGGTTTCATCTACAACTGCCGGATATCGCAGCGTTAGCCGATGCCTTTCCCGAGGCGACCTTGATCGTTAATCATATGACGGTGGCCATGGGTTTAGAGATGACCAAGGAGCAGCAGCGTGAGCTGTTTAAAGAATGGTCTGAGGCGCTCTATGAAACCGCCAAGCGTCCCAATATCGTCTGCAAAATTGGTGGTATGGGCATGCCAGTATGGGGCTTTGGCTTGGATGAGCAAAGCGAACTGGTGACTTCTGAACAGCTGTGTCGAGTCTGGCAGCCGTTTGTCGAAGTGGCGATCGAAGCCTTTGGCGTGGAGCGTTGTATTATGGAAAGTAATTATCCGCCGGACTCACGTTCCTGTGGTTATGTGCCTTTGTGGAATGCCTTAAAAAGAACGGTCGCAGGCGCCAGTCGTGAAGAAAAGCTCGCGCTATTCAACACCAATGCCGCCCGCGTGTATAACATGCAGCTGCCCGCTAACTTATTAGGTTATTGAACCAGCTTCTTATACAGGTAGGAGCGCGAAATGCCCAAGTGCTCCGCCGCTTTCTTTTTATTACCGTTGAAGTGCACAATGGCGTCATTGATCAGTTGATTTTCCAGCGCTTCCAAGGAATCTTTCAGGTTGGCACCAGTGCTTTCTAGCGGCTGATTTTCAGACTGCTGGATAGGGGACACGTTGCCTTTCGGCAAAGTAGGTCGAGGTGCTGCTTTGCTTGGGAATTTGCCAGCATGCTCGAAGTCTTCTACCCGTAGCTTGCCTCCTTCAAAGAAGACAAAGGCGCGTTCTACCGCATGGCGTAGCTGACGGATATTACCGGGCCAATCCTGATCCATTAGGAAGTGTGCCACATCAATATCGATCTCTGGTCGCTCACGATTATATTGCTGGGCTAAATCGTTCACAAAATGATTGAGTAGCAAAGGAATGTCTTCGATCCGTTCCGCCAACGTCGGCATGGTAATGACCACTGGGCTAATACGGTAGAACAGGTCGAGTCGGAATTTATCTTGCTCAATAAAGGCTTCTAAATCACGGTTGGTGGCGCTGAAAAGGCGGAAATCCACGTGTTTTGGCTTGTCGCCACCGACCCGTTCAACAATGCGATCTTGTAGTACGCGCAGCAGTTTAGATTGCACATCAATCGGCATATCGCCAATTTCATCGAGGAAAATGGTGCCCTTATCGGCTTGCTCGAATTTCCCTGCGCGACCTTTGCGATCAGCACCCGTGAAGGAGCCTGCTTCATAGCCAAATAGCTCACTTTCCACCAAATTGTCTGGCAATGCCGCGGCATTAACCGTGACCAAGCGAGCGTCGTGACGGGCACTGAGCATATGCATGGCTTGCGCCACCAGCTCTTTGCCAGTACCGCTTTCCCCTTGAATCAATACTGGAATATCCAGCGGAGCAACTTTACGAATTTGATCTTTTAGGGAGCGTACCGCGAAGCTCTGACCGACAATCGCATCCAAGTATTCTTCACCTGGCATATGCTCAGTCGACAGCTCTTTGGCCTTGTACGTGGCAATTTCCTCTTCTAGGTCATTGATGCGGCGTGCCAGTGCTTCTAACTGTTGTGGTCCTTTAAACATGATGCGGCCAATGGCGCCAACCACATTGCCATCGTGTCGAATCGGATGACGTGACACGACCCGTTCTTTGCCTTTCATACGGTGCACTAAGCCTACCTCGGCCACCCCAGTGCGAACCACTTGGTGTAGACGCGAGTTCTCAATCACGTCGCGAACCCGTTTGCCAATGGCTTCCCCGGATTGCAGACCAAAGAACTTTTCATGAATGGGTGAGATGAAGGCCAGCTTCTCGTTGGCGTCGACGATGGCCATGGCATCATACGGATCCGTCAGGATGTGATGAATGATGTCGTAGGCAAAGTCCACGTGAATAATAAAGTCCAGCACGGTATCGGACGCTGGTTCTGAAAGGATGATGAGAAATCCATCTTCAATCTGAGTCACTATCGCAATGTAGTTAACATCATTGAGAAGAATTGGGTGAATCCGTTTCTCGGTCGTCATCGCTAACCAATCATTATCGCTAATCATTGCTTTCAGGCGTTTATCGTTCGCCTCCCCCGTCGCAAGCAATGTATTACCAATTTTGTCAGTGATGATGACCCCTTTGATGCTATGGCGATTTGTATTTATATCCATAAATCCTGGTTCCATCAGTTTTAATCGTAGTTGTTATGTACACTTTTAGCGGTTTTAGTGTACGCAACGAATGCATCTTGTACAAAGAAATCTCATCAAGAATCTTAGACTGCACTCGAAACCCACTGCTCATCGGGGTTAGAGCGGGATTGACCAAGTTTGGCTTGAATCTTGTATTTACAAGGGAACAAAAATAACAAGAACCAATGGAGAGGGATTATGGAACTTCGCCCAAACTTGTCTACCCAGATCAAGCAGACACTAACCATGACACCTGGGTTGATTCAGTCGATTCGGTTACTGAAATTTAATCAGGAAGACCTGTTTTCATTTTTACGGGAACAGGAGGAAAAAAATCCACTGATTGAAATTTCCGGCATGGAATATGGTGAGACGGATGCGGTGGTTGCAGCGCCAGCAACAGAGCAAGAAAAAGACACGCCAATCAGCATGCCAAGCAATGTTAACAGCGCTGGCGTTAGACAAAGCGGTTCGCTGAAATCCTCAAGTTCAGAGATGTTCCCCTCGGTTGAGGATTTGCAAGTCTCTGAAATTACCTTGCGTGAGCATCTTCTGTCACAAGTAAACCTCGTGATTAATGATCCGTTAGAGCGTTTGGTGGCGGCCGACATCGTTGAGGCGATGAATCACGATGGTTATCTCAAGGAAAGCGATTTGTTTTTTATCGCCGATGATCTCGAGATCCCACAAGAATACGTGGCTCAGGTGCTAGAGAGTGTACAACGATTTGATCCGGCAGGGGTTGGTGCACGTAGCCTAGGCGAGTGTCTGGCCTTGCAACTCAAACAGCGCGGTGATTATAGCGAGGCACTCGGTGTGTTGTTGGACAACCTTGAACTCGTGGCGAGTTTGAAGTTTGAAGAGCTGGCCCGTCGTTGTGCGGTGACGCGCAAAGAAGTCATCAATATGGTCTCTGTGATTCGTAGCTTGAACCCACATCCAGGTGCCGAGTTTGATCATGAGATCTCACAAACCATACAACCAGACCTGAATTTAAAGATTGATGCTGAAGGCAAGCTACAGATCGAGCTGAATTCGGATCTGCTCCCTAAAGTGCTGGTGCACAAAGAGTACTACGCTGAAATCTCCAATGCTGCGACGGACTCAGAAGATACTCGTTTTGTCACGGACTGTTTGCAGAGTGCCAATTGGCTGGTGCGCAATCTGGATCAACGGGCCAATACTATTCTCAAAGTCGCGACCGAAATCGTGCGCCAACAGAAAGACTTTTTCTTAGGAGGAGAGGGTTTGAAACCGCTACGTCAACGGGATGTGGCAGATGCCATTGGCGTGCATCGCTCCACGGTATGTCGCGCAACCGCTGGCAAATACATCATGACCAGTCGTGGCGTCTTTGAGCTGAGCTATTTCTTTTCCAATGCCATCAATGATACCGAAGGTGCTGAATCTCATTCCTCTGAAGCCATTCGCGAGCAAATTCGTGTCCTGGTGAACCGTGAAAAATCCGAAGCGATTTATTCCGATGACGCGATTGCCAGCCACCTTAAACAACAGGGCATTGATATCGCCCGTCGTACCGTGGCCAAGTACCGCGAGATGATGAATATCCCATCCTCACAAATTCGAAAACGCCAGCAAAAAGTCAACGCGGTTGAACTACAACACTGATTTCAAAGGAGAGTGATATGAGCTTGGCAAATGCGGATTCGCAGCCATTTTTTAATGGCACAGAGCAAGGTCAGTTATTGTTTCAGAAATGTTCTGCCTGTGGCGCGGTGCAGTTCCCGCCACGTCATCACTGCGCCAGCTGTTGGCACGAAGAGTTAACCTGGCAGCAAAGTTGTGGGGAAGGGCGTATCGAAAGTTTTACCATAGTAAGGCGTGCGCCATTGCCTGCCTTTGCAGAGAAGGTGCCCTATGTCATTGCCGCCATATCGATGGAAGAAGGTCCAAGAATGATCACCACCTTGTGCGGCGAGGATGCCTTGGAGGTAGTCATTGGCGATCCGGTGCAGGTGGTATATGAATTGGGGGCATCGGGCGATACCTTGCCTATGTTTCGCCGTCTGCCCGCCTAATCTTACGGCTTGAGTAATGGATGACGCTTAGGGCTTTGCGCCTAAGCCACCGACTATAAGTGCAAAACAACAATAAGAGGCATTGTATGAAGGTTGGATATATTGGACTGGGGGCCATGGGCAGTTCTTTGGCCCATTGGCTCATCAAGGAACATGAGCTTTGGGTATGGGATCTGAATCCTGATGCCATGGCTCAATTGGCTGCACAAGGAGCGAATGCTGCGGAGTCCTTAGCCAGCCTCGCGCACGCTTGCGACGTGATTTTCTTATGTTTGCCGCGCAGCCAAAATGTTGAGCAAGCTATTTTTGGCGAAGGGGGCTTATCTGCAGGTCTGAGCGCAGGAAAAATCCTTATCGACCAAACCAGTGGTGTGGGAGCAGCCACCCAAGAGATGGCGCAACGCTTGGATAAAATCGGTGTGCGTATGTTGGATGCACCGGTGGCGGGCGGCGTGCCCAGTGCCAAGGCGGGCACTATTACCATTATGGTGTCAGGGCCAGACAGTGCCCAAGCGGAAGCGATGCCGCTGTTTAAAGCGATGACTTCAAAGATTTATCGCGCCAGTGATCAAACCGGCGATGCTCAATCCGTCAAAACCTTAAACAATATGATGAACATGGTGTTTCGTGTGGCGACCCTTGAACTGGCGGCGCTTTGTGTGCGCTTAGGGGGATCTCTAGCGGAGCTTACGGACACCTTGAACGCTGGCCCAGCGGGCAATTTCACCTGCCGTACGGTATTACCGGCGATTTTAAATGATCGTTCTACCGGTGACTTCTTTCTTACCTTGATGCTCAAAGACTGCAACCAAGCATTGACCTTGGGCATGTCGGAAAACGTGCCCATGCCGTTATCGGCGTTGGCTCGAGGCGTGTTACAGCAAAACATTAATCTGGTGGGGCCGATGGCCAAGTTAGATGATGTCATCGACTTTATGGCGCAAGCCTGCGGTGCTGATTACAAAACCACAGTCGAACGTGTGACACCCGAAAACTTGATGGCTCAGATTGAGACGGTGTTAAGTGCCTGCAACCGTGCAATTGTGTATGAGATCTTTGCCTTGGCACGCAAGCTGAATATGGAGCTCGATGACCTAGGCATGATTCTTAATAATGGCTCAGCTTGGAGTCAGGCCTGTGAAGTGATCTTAGCTGAACTGAGTGGCAGCTCTGAACCAGCACCACTTAGTATCGGTGACTGTGTCGCCGCCATGCGCCAGTTAGAATTGCTGAATATGTATGAAGGGGTCGCTACTGTGATGCTAGGGGAGGTTCGCGCCTTGTACGAAACGGCGCAGCGCGAGCTGGGGGCAGAGGCTTCCGTCACCGAATTGGCACAACTGTATCAACGTAATGCCGAGATCCACTTTTAAAGTGAGTGAAACAGAGCTCATGTCGCTGAAATAAAAAAAACCGTGTCTTCCATGAAGACACGGTTTTTTTAGCTCGATTGGCAAGAGATTTAAAAACCAATAATGGCTTTGGTTTCTAAATACTCTTCCATACCGTAAACGCCCATTTCACGGCCGTTACCGGACTTCTTATAACCGCCCATCGGGGCTGAAGTATTGGCGGGTGCGCCATTAAAGAACACCCGTCCGGCTTTCAATTGGCGGCAGACTCCTAGCGCTAATTCAGGGTTAGCACTGAACACATAGGCGCCTAAACCGTATTCGGTATCGTTAGCAATTTGAATGGCTTGTTCCACCGTTTTGTAGCTGATCACCGAGGTCACCATGCCAAAGATCTCTTCTCGAGCAATGGTCATGTCTGGGGTGATATCCGCGAAAATTGTCGGCTGGACAAAGAAACCACGCTCAATACCTGCAGGACGACCTAGACCACCCACAACCAGGCGACCACCTTCGGCGATGGCGGTTTCGATATAGCCTTGAATGCGCTCGTATTGGGCGCGGTTTACCACCGGCCCATGAGTGGTGTTTGGATCGGTTGGGTCACCGACGCGAATATGTTCCGCTACGGCTGCTTTTAAATACCCAATCAGTTCCTCCAAGCTTTCTTCTGGCACCAGAATTCGGGTTGGCGAGTGACAGGATTGCCCTGAGTTCGAAAAACCTCGGGTGACGTTATATTCAGCCGCGGCTTTGAGATCGCCATCAGGTAGAATCACATTGGCGGATTTACCGCCTAATTCTTGCGTGACGCGTTTGACCGAAGGTGCTGCGGCTTCGGCAATTAAAATGCCTGCGCGGGTGGAGCCAGTAAAGGACACCACGCCAATATCATGGTGCTTGGCGATGGCGTTACCGACCACAGGACCATCACCATTGACCAAGTTAAACGCCCCCGCAGGCACGTCCGCCGCATCAATGATCTCGGCCATAATCACGGCGCTAACGGGTGTGAATTCAGAGGGTTTGAGTACCACAGGGCAGCCCGCAGCAAAGGCTGACGCCAACTTGTTGCACAGTAACTGAATCGGCCAGTTCCAAGGGGTAATTAAACCCGCTACGCCAATCGCTTCGTGCTGAATAAGATTGACCCCTTCGCGATGCTCAAACTCATATTCTTCAAGGGTAGCAATGGCTTGTTTAAGTGCCGCTAAGC
Source organism: Marinomonas sp. HM11-D (assembly GCF_057626615.1). NCBI lineage: Bacteria > Pseudomonadati > Pseudomonadota > Gammaproteobacteria > Oceanospirillales > Oceanospirillaceae > Marinomonas > Marinomonas sp. HM11-D. The sequence continues at coordinate 31,657 of NZ_JBMMKT010000011.1, forward strand.
CGGCGCCAGTTTGTGCTTTGAGGCGCACCGGCGCGCCCATTTCCTCTGTCAGTGCTGCCATCAAATCCTCTTCGCGGGCCTGATAAGCACTGATAATGCGTTCGAGCAGCGCAATACGCTGCTGTTTTGAGGTTTGGCTAAAGCTTGGCAGGACGTTATTGGCGGCGGCCACGGCACGATCCACGTCCGCCGCTGAGCCCAGTGCCACGCTGGCAAACACTTCCTCGGTTGCTGGATTGACTAGCTCAAACGGCGTCGAAGAAATGGGATCTAGCCACTGACCATCGATGTAAAATTGCCCATAATGTTTCATGCGTTCTGTCCTCCTAGACCCGTTCAATAATCATGGCGGTACCTTGGCCAACCCCAACACACATGGTGCAAAGGGCGTAGCGACCACCGCTGCGTTGCAATTGGCGTGCTGCGGTCATCACAATCCGAGCACCAGACATGCCCAGTGGATGGCCCAGAGCGATGGCGCCACCGTTGGGATTGACATGTTCGGCGTCGTCCGCGATGCCCAATTCACGTAGCGTGGCGAGCGCTTGTGACGCAAACGCTTCGTTCAATTCAATCACATCCATGTCGTCGATGCTAAGCCCTGTGCGTGCCAGAACTTTGCGAGTAGCCTCCACTGGACCAATGCCCATGACGCGTGGCTCAACACCGGCTGAGGCCATGGCCACAATGCGTGCCATGGGCGTTAAACCGTGTTTTGCGATGGCGTCTTCGTTAGCAATCAATAATGCCGCTGCTCCGTCGTTCACCCCAGAGGCATTGCCGGCAGTGACGGTTTTATCGGGGCCGTTGACGCCACGTAATTTGCCCAGTTGTTCTAGTGAAGTGGTAGGGCGCGGGTGCTCGTCTTTAGTCAAAACAAGCGGCTCGCCCTTGCGTTGTGGAATTTCGACGGGGAAGGTTTCTTGCTCGAAGAGACCTTGCTCGTGGGCGTTGGCCCAGCGTAACTGTGAGCGTGCCGCGAAGGCATCTTGATCGGCGCGGGAGATACGGTAGTCATCGGCCACATTGTCGGCGGTTTGTGGCATGGAATCCGTGCCGAACTCGGCGTCCATTTGCGGGTTGATAAAGCGCCAACCAATGGTGGTGTCTTCCATGGTCATAGCACGACTAAAGGCGCTAGTGGCTTTGCCCATCACAAAGGGGGCACGGCTCATACTTTCCACGCCACCGGCGATCACCATGTCGTAATCGCCGGCTTTGATGCCACGCGCCGCATTAGCGACCGCGTCCATACCGCTGGCACACAGGCGGTTCACCGTAGTGCCTGATACGGATACCGGCAAGCCTGCTAGCAAAGCGGCCATGCGCGCCACGTTGCGGTTGTCTTCACCGGCCTGGTTAGCACAACCCAAGATCACTTCGTCCACGCTGGCCCAATTGACATTGGGATGACGTTGCATCAGTTGCTTGATCACCATGGCCGCGAGGTCATCGGGGCGAACCGAGGATAGGCTACCGCCGTAACGGCCAATAGGCGTGCGGATACTGTCACATATGTAAGCATTCATGGTTATAGCTTCCCTGTCAGTTCTGGTACCACGTCAAACAAGTCGGCCACTAAACCATAGTCAGCCACTTGGAAGATCGGCGCCTCTTCGTCTTTGTTGATCGCCACAATAACTTTGGAGTCTTTCATACCGGCAAGGTGTTGAATGGCGCCGGAAATACCGCAGGCAATATACAGTTCTGGCGCAACCACTTTACCGGTTTGGCCCACTTGCCAATCGTTTGGCGCATACCCTGAGTCCACCGCGGCGCGAGACGCACCAACCGCCGCACCGAGTTTATCAGCCAGCGCTTCAATCAAAGCAAAGTTCTCTTGTGACGCCACACCGCGACCGCCGGAGACGACGATATTGGCAGCCGTCAGTTCTGGGCGTTCACTGGCAACAATCTGCTCTTCCAGCCATTCAGAAACGCTCGGTAGATCGACCAATGGAATGGTTTCAACTGGCGCGCTCGCCCCTTGTGGTGCCGCATCAAACGAGGCGGTACGGAAGGTAATCACCTTGATCGCGTCGTTGGACTTCACGGTTTGGATGGCATTGCCGGCGTAGATCGGACGTTCAAAGGTGTCGCTGTCAACGACAGCACAGACATCCGATAAAATCATTACATCAAGCAGTGCCGCCACACGTGGTAGGACATTTTTCGAATGACTGGTCGACGCCGCGACGATATGACTGTATTCCTTACCCAAAGAGGCAATCAATGCTGCACAGGGTTCGGCTAAGTTATGTTCTAGAGAACCGTGTTCAGCGAGCAACACGCTGGTTACACCTGTGATGCTGGCCGCGGCTTGGGCGGCCTGTGCGACGGATGCTCCGCTGCACAAAACATGGACATCGCCTAACGCCTGTGCGGCTTGCACCGCTTTGGCGGTGGCGGCTAGGGCTAATTCACCTTGGTTAATTTCAGCAATCAATAAAACAGCCATTAGACGACTCCTTGTTCTTTTAGTTTTGCGACCAATTCATCCACCGATGCCAGCTTGCTACCGGCTTGACGCACAGGGGGCTCAGAGGTTTTTAGAGTTTGTAGTCGTGGTGTGGTGTCGACCCCTAGCTCTGCCGCCGTGACTTCGTCGAGGGGCTTTTTCTTGGCCTTCATAATGTTCGGTAGAGAAGCGTAACGCGGTTCGTTAAGACGCAAATCCGTGGTAATAATCGCGGGCAGTTGGATGGCAATGGTTTGCAAACCGCCGTCGACTTCACGGGTGACCTGAGCGCGATCGCCTTCAATGGACACGGCTGAAGCAAAAGTCGCTTGGCTCCAACCAAGCAGGGCAGAAAGCATCTGTCCCGTGGCATTCATATCGTTATCAATCGCCTGTTTGCCAGCGACAATTAAATCGGGTTTTTCTTGCTCGACCAGTTTGGCCAGTAGCTTAGCCACCGCCAGCGGTTCAATATCCATGTGCACATCGTCGCTAGCAATGACTAGAATCGCGCGGTCAGCGCCCATGGCGAGGGCGGTACGCAAGGTTTCTTGGGCTTGCTTTAAACCGATGGACACCACCACCACTTCCTCTGCGTGGCCTGCTTCTTTCAGACGCACGGCTTCTTCCACGGCGATCTCATCAAATGGGTTCATGGCCATTTTGGTATTACTGAGATCGACCCCAGAGCCGTCTGCTTTGACACGTACTTTGACGTTGTAATCAATGACCCTTTTCACAGGAACTAGGATTTTCATAACAATCTCCACGAGCGTGTTGTTTTTGTTTTGTCTAAATGGCGCACACTGAGCCTATTACGTGCCGCTAAACTGTGGCGCGCGCTTTTCTTTAAAGGCGGCTACGGCCTCTTGGTGATCATTGCTGGTTCGCACCACCGCAAGCAGTGAACTGAGTGAGTCCAAATGTGTGTGTAAGTCGGTTTTCAAGCCTTGGTGAACAAAACGTTTGATGGCACGTACTGAATTTGGCGCGGCTTGAGCCAGTGTCTCGGCGTAGTCACGCACGCTGTCACGGAAGGTGTCGTCACTGAAGACACGATTGACGATACCTAGGCGTAACGCTTCGTCGGAGTCGACCCAACGTGCGGTCCAGAACAAATCCAATGCCGCTGCGGTGCCGATAATTCGCGGTAGGAACCAAGCGCCGCCCACCCCAGGCAGGAGTCCCATCTTGGCGTAGGTTTCGGCGAACTTGGCGGAGCTACAGGCGAGACGCACATCACACATCAATGCCAAGTCCATGCCCCCAGAGACGGCGGCACCATTGACCGCGGCAATGATCGGCTTGTCGATCTCGGCGACCTTACGTACCAAGGATTGGGTGTAAGTCATTAGGCGCTCTTTGGCTTCAAGCGGTGTTTGTTTGGCTTTCTCTGCCAAACCGCTGGTGTCACCGCCGGAACAGAAGGTTTTGTCCACCGCGGTGAACACGATGACTTTGACGTCGTCACGATGGCGACACTCTTCGAGCCATTGCACCCATTGCACAACCATGTCGTCGGTAAAGGAATTACGCTTGTCGGGACGGTTGAGAGTAAACGTGGCAACGCCGCTTTCCACGCTAAATAACAGATCCTGATTCATGCCTCAGCCTCCGGACGACGTTTGTACATAAAGGTTGCCTTCATGCTTTGCACCGCTTCGTTATGTTGATTAACGAATTCACGTTTGAACGACACCACGCCACGATCGCCTTTTGAGGTCAGACGGGAGCTTTCCACCGTGGAGCGCATAAACAGGGTGTCACCGTGTTTTACCGGCGAGTGCATACGCCATTCATCAATGCCAAGTACCGCCAGTAGCGTGCCGTCGTTGGTGCCGCTGGCGTATTGCAGGCCGCCCATGATGGCGTACACCAAAGGCGCGTGGGCAATGGGTTCACCGAAGGGGGTGGTCTTGCAGTATTCGTGATCCGCATGGACCCCATTAAAATCCCCCGATAAGCAACAGAAATTAACGATATCGGTGGACGTGATGGTGCGCTTAGGGGTCTCAATGACTTGACCCTCATAAAAGTCTTCGAAGTACATGCCGCGAATGTTGGCAGACATAATGCTCTCCTTATTGTTGTTCTTGTAAATGGGTTATCGGGCTTCGGCGGTGAGAATGGCGGTGCAGTGTGACGATAAAATGCCCCCTTCACCATGCACCAAGGCTGTCGTGGCGTTCGGGGTTTGTCGTTCACCGGCCTCACCGCGTAATTGTCGAGTGGCTTCAATAATGCCCATCAAGCCGCCGACCGCGCCGGCATGGGCGTGACTGAGCATGCCGCCGTGGGTATTCACCGGCAGCGAGCCGCCAATCAAGGTATCGCCGGCCGCAAAGCGTGCGCCGCCTTCTCCTCGCGGTGCCAAACCGAGTTCTTCCATTTCGATGATTGGCACAATGGAAAAACAGTCATAAAGCATGGCTAGGTCCATATCCTCAGGGCCGAGCCCAGCCATCTTGTAGGCCTGTTGGCCGGACAATTCAGTGCCAAATTCCGTGAGGCTAGGGGCGCACAGCAAATGCTCATGAGTGTGGGCTTCGCCAATACCCGCCAAATATACGGGCTTGCTGGGCAAGCGTTTGGCGTATTCTGGAGAGGTCACAATAAAGGCGCCGCCGGCATCGGAAATCAGTGCGCAGTCGAACAGATTAAACGGGTCAGAAATGGGCTTGGCGTTAAGCACGTCTTCCTGTGTTAACGGCTTTTTCATATGGGCATTGGGGTGCTTCAGGGCGTTGGCGCGGGTATTAACGGCCACCGCCGCCATCTGCTCGCGGGTGGTGCCGTACTTATGCATATAAGCTTGCGCCACCATGGCGTAGAGCGATGGAATGCCCACCCCATAAGGGGCTTCAAAGTAAGGATGGCCCACTGCCGTTAGCGCGCCCACGGCTTCATCCCGCGACATGCCCGTAGCGCGGTTCTCGCCGGCACACACCAGCACCACCTGCGCGGCGCCCGTAGCCACGGCTTGGGCGGCGTGATGCAACATCACGGTCGGTGAAGCGCCACCGGCGATGATGGAAGAAGAGTAGGTCGGCTGAATACCCAGGTATTCTGCTAAAACCGACCCCAACATAAAGTAGGGCTCAGTGAAGGAGTAGGCGGTCAGTAAACCATCGATTTCAGACGGCTTAATGCCTGCGTCCTTGATGGCGCGAATGGCGGCCTGAGCATTCAGTCCAAGTCCCGTCATGTGAGGAACCTTACCAATATCACTTTCACCAATGCCAACGATGACGGCGCGATTTCTAAGTGTCATTCTCACTCCTTATGCTTGAGGTGATGTCCTCTTGGAGTAGAAGCACCCGCTGTGCCAAACCGATGCGCAAGCGTTTGATAAATAATCTGTTAGTCTGGCATACAAAGTGCGTCTTACCGGAGTGAAGCGCATGCCATGGTGAAAAGATGGCAACGCGTGAAAAACAATTTTATTTAATAGTTTCGTGAGGAGAGTTTCTAAGATGGACGAAATGCTACCTGAAGAAATATCAGCTGTTCGCAATTCCATTCGTCGGTTCATGGAGACCGAAGTAATGCCTGTTATGGATGGCTATGAAGAACGTGGTGAGCTCCCACGTGACTTGATCCGTAAGGCCGGTGAAGCGGGCTATTATGGCGCTACCTTCCCTGAAGAAGTGGGTGGCAGTGACATGGGCTACTTGGCGGCAGCGGTCATTATTGAGGAGATTGCCCGCAATGACGTGCGCTTTGGTGGCTTTAACCAAAATGGCGGTAACTGTCCTGCCTGTATCTACCTTGGCGGAACCGATGAGCAGATTAAGAAATATGTACCGGATCTATTGGCGGGTAAGACCGTCGGTATGATGGCGCTGACGGAATCCGGCGGCGGCTCTGATGCGGCCGGAGCTATGAAAACCGTGGCACGCCGCGAAGGCAATGTGTACAAGCTTAGTGGCTCTAAAATGTGGGCGACGCTTGGGGATGAGTGTGATGTGGGCATTATCCTCGCGAAAACGGATCCTGCCGCGGGCGCTAAAGGGGTCTCAGCCTTTATCGTTGAACCCAAGAAATACAAGGGCTACACGGCGCAACCGATTGATGTGGGCTTGTCCAATTCATTCCGCTGTGCGGCGGTGTTCTTGGATGAATTTGAAGTGCCAGTAGAAAACTTGCTCGGTGAAGAAGGCGATGGCTTCAAAATCATCATGCGTGCGTTACAAGGCGGTCGTGCGGTCATTGGTGCCAAAGCTCTAGGCATTGCCATTGGGGCCTTTGAAGATGCGGTGAAGTACGCCAATGAGCGTGAAATTAAAGGTCAGCCAATTGGTAAGTACCAAATGGTGCAGTCGCAAATCGCGGAAATGGCGGTGGCAATCGAAGCCAGTCGTGCCTTGGTATACCAGGCAGCGCAAGCCATGGATATGGATTTGCCAACCAACCGTATTGCCTCGATCGCCAAGTTCCACGCCTCGACCACAGCGAAGTTCTGTACCGATACGGCCCAGCAGATCTTTGGTGGCTATGGCCTGTCCAGCGAATATCGCATCGCTAAATATAAGCGTTATGCCGACTTGATGTTTACGGGTGAGGGTACGGCCAACGTGCAGAAGATCCTGATTGCAGAAGATGCGCTGGGCTACAAGGTAGCCGATCGTCATCATGGCAAAACCGGTCTGCGTCAAATGGGGCGTGCGGATTAAGGCTGGCCGCGCGACCTGAATCGTTACGAACTGTTCTCCAAAACGCTCGATGTCATCCACATCGGGCGTTTTTTTATGTCAGTGAAGTGTCTTTGATAAAGACGATTTATAAAAGTGTCTTCAAGCTGTATCGCAAAGAGTGTCGTAAATAACGACACCGCTGGCTCAGCACCACACAATTATCCTTTCACTCGCCTGTTTTAGGTGGGTTTTGCGCCTAATCGCGGACGCTTAGCTTTCTTAACGAGAATTTCCGGTTTGGCACGTGGAGTGCGTTGCTATGGGTATGACGTTAAGGAGGCACATATGAACCCACAGCAAATCGATATCAAGACGCAGGCCGAGCGTCTTCCCTATGCCGACCTGCCACTGGTCACTGACGGCAAACCTTTTGCGATGTTTGAAGGCATTCGTGTGGTTGATATCACCACCTCGGTGGCTGGGCCATATGCCACCATGCTACTGGGGGATTTCGGCGCGGAGATCATTAAGGTCGAACGCCCTCATGGGGATGATGCTCGTGCTTGGGGGCCACCATTCTTAGATGAACAGGCGCTTTGGTTTACCGCGGTCAATCGTAATAAGAAAAGCGTGGTGCTGGATATGCGCAGCGAAGCGGGCAAGCAAGCCATGTATGACCTGATTCGCAGTGCCGATGTATTTGTTACCAACCAGCCGCCTTCCGTGCAAAAGAAATTAGGCTTGGACTACAACAGCTTAAAAGCTCTGCGTGAGGACTTGGTGTTTGTCTCCATCACTGGCTTTGGCTTAGACGGTAAACGCGCCGAACTGACTTGCTATGACCTGATCGCTGAAGGCTACTCGGGGGTGATGGACATCACTGGTGCGGCTGACAGTGGCCCGCAGAAAATTGGTACGCCAGCGGCGGATATGTTGGCTGGACAAGATGCGGCGATGGCTGCCATGGCGGCGCTGTTTGAACGCGCTAAAAGCGGCCAAGGACATCTGGTTGATGTCAGCTTGGTAGAAAGCATGACGCGCTTTTTGACTTGTCGTATTTCCCCTTACTTAGGCTCTGGCGAAGTGCCGGTACGCTCTGGCGGTACCGACAGTGTAATTGCTATTTATCAACCGTTTGAGACAGCGGATCTGCCGATGAACTTAGGGCTGGGAAATGATGGCATCTGGGCGCGCTTCTGGGACGCGGTGGGCGACCCTGCTTATGGCGCACAAACCGAGTTTGCCAGTAACGCTGATCGTCGCCAGTTACGCGCCGACATCGTGACCCGCATTCAAGACATCTTACTGACTAAAACCCGCAATCAATGGCTCGATATTTTTGCCGCCGCACGAGTGCCTGCGGGGCCAATCAATCGCATTGATGAGGTGGCGGCAGACGGTCCGCTACAAGAGCGTGGCCTGTTTTATCGTTGCCGCGAGGGTGGTCGAGAAGTACCACAAATCGGACTAGGTATTCGCATCAATGACAAGGTCAGTATGGCGCGCACCAATCCCCCTGTGCTCGGTGAACATACTGCTGCGGTACTGGCGGAATTGAACTCACAGACAAAATAAAGACAACAATCTATTAGAGGATCCGTGTTATGGAATTCACAGAAATTCTTTATCAAGAAGATGGCCCAATTGGAACGATCACACTTAATCGACCAGACAACGGCAATATGTTTACCGAAACCATGTGCCATGAAATCCGTGATTGTATCGAGGGCATTCGCCGTGAAACCCGCACCCGAGTGGTGGTGATCACGGGCGCGGGGGATAAATTCTTTTGTATTGGTGGCCAAAAAGACGGCATGGAGAAAACCCATCTGTACGCGGGCACCTTGCCAACCTTGGAAATGTACGAAGCCATCGACAAGCTGCAAAAGCCAGTGATTGCCAGCGTCAACGGTTTCGCGGTGGGTGGCGGTAATGTGTTGCAGATGGTGTGTGATATGACCATCGCCAAAGAATCCGCGGTGTTTCGCCAAGTCGGGCCGATGATGGGCTCGTTCGATGCCGGTTACGGTACCTGGTATCTAGAAGATCTCGTGGGGAAAAAACGCGCCAAGGAAATTTGGTTTGCTAACCCTAAGATGAGCGCGCAATACGCGCAAGAAATTGGCTTGATTAACCGTGTCGTCGCGGACGCCGAACTGCCGCAAAAAACCAAAGAGTTTGCCTTAGAAGTCGCTGATCGTGGCTCCTTTGCCTTGGCATCGATTAAAGGTGCCTTCAATGCTCGTCATGGTGGTGTCAGCGGTTTGTCCCGTGTGACTCATGACCTGTTGCTTTCTCATTACTTGGGCAGTGAAGAGCATAAGGAGCTGAACGCTAGCTTCAATGAACGCCGCAAGCCTGATTCTTCAAAATTTGGTCAGTGAGGACTGCTTATGAAGCCGTTTCTAACGTTACACGACCCAGCAGCTGCCCGCGCTTACTATGAACGTGGGCTGTGGAAGTCTGACACCTTTTATTCGCTGTTAGCCAAACATGCGAAACAGCGACCAGAAGCCATGGCTTTGCGTGATGGCCAGCTTAGCCTTGATTGGATGGGATTGAAGGCCAGAGTGGATGCGATGGCAGATTCGCTCCACAAAGCCGAGATATACGCGGGCGATCGGATCTCTATTTGGATGTCGAATAAGGTTGAAGCGGTGATTACCTTTTTAGCCTGTGCCCGCGAAGGCATTGCCTGCAATCCATCTTTGCATCGCAGCTATACCTGTGCAGAGATTGTCGATCTGCTGACCGAGCTAGACGCCAAAGCACTGGTCACGGAAGAAGGTTGGGGAGCCGATCGTCACCTACATGATTTTGATGCCATGTTGGCTGAGTTACCCTTCTTACGCAAAGTCTACAAGCAGGGTGCATTGCCTATGCACCTTACCAATATGGATCCACAACCCCATAACAATCCTGACAGTGTGGCTTATCTGGCCTTTACCTCAGGGACGACGGGTAAGCCTAAGTGTGTCATGCATTCCACTAACACCTTGCTGGCCAATGCTCGAGATTTAGTGCGTTGTTGGGGGCTTAACGAAAGCTCCAACATTCTGACGCTCAGCCCTTCATCGCACCATATTGCTTGGGTGGCGATCTCTCAATGGCTCCTATGTGGTGGGCAATTGATTACCAATGATTTGCCGCAGGGCATGTCGGCGATGGAATGGATCATTGAGACGGGCGCGACCTATGTGTTGGGGGTGCCGACCCATGCCATGGACATCCTCGCCGAGCAGCGCAAAGCCGGTCTTAACCATTTAGGTCAGGTAGAAGTGTTCTATATGGCCGGCTCACCGATTCCAGAAATTGTCGCTGAATCATTCGTCAAACAGGGCATTACGCCGCAGAACATTTACGGCATGACCGAGTGTTCGTCGCACCAATTCACGCACCCAACGGATCCTCAGTCGGTATGGATTTCCACCTGTGGTCGTGGCGGGCCCGCGTATGACGTGAAAATTTGGGATCCGGAAAACCCGGATCAGGCGCTGCCACCGGGTAAGTCCGGCAATATCGGCGGTCGTGGCGCAGCCATGATGCTGGGCTATTTCGCCAATCAAACGGCCACGGAAAACACCTTTAACCGTCATGGTTACCTGTTGTCAGGGGATCTTGGATCGTTCGACGCCGAAGGCAATCTGCGCATCGAAGGGCGGATTAAGGATTTGATCATTCGTGGTGGTCACAACATTTACCCTTCTCATATCGAGTCCCACGCACTGACTCACCCCAAAATCGAGAAAGCCGCCGCCTTTGGTGTGCCGGACGACCGTTTAGGGGAAAAAGTCTGTCTTGCCATCATTGGCGAAGTCACGGCCGATGAGATGCTAGAGCATCTGTACCGCAGTGGTTTATCGAAATTTGATATGCCGGAATGGTTCGCCGCCTTGGATGAATTGCCGTTGACGGCAAGTGGCAAAATTCTCAAACGTGAACTGACCGAGATGGTCAAGCAAGGCGATTTAGTGCCTGAAGCCGTGCGTTTCACTGAGCAGAAAAAGGATTAACTCATGACAGTAGAACTGACTCGTAATGGTGATCTCGCCATTCTGACCTTGAATCGTCCCGAAGCGTTAAACGCCTTGTCGTTCCAGATCTTACGAGAGATTGGCGCGGCACTGGATGAAGTCACCACCATGAGCAATGTGCGTGCGTTACTGATCACCGGCGCAGGAGAGAAAGCCTTCTGCGCGGGCGCTGACATTAAAGAGCTACGTCAACGACCTCTGATTGAGCAAAAGCGTGGTGCCGAACTAGGCCAAGCGGTCTTCGCTAAGTTGGATGCGCTGCCGATCGCGTCAGTGGCCTTGGTGAATGGTTATGCCTTTGGCGGCGGTGCCGAGCTGGCCTTGGCGTCGACCTTCCGTCTGGCCTCCCCGAATGCGGTGTTTGGCTTGCCGGAAATCAAGCTGGGTCTGATTCCAGGTTACGGCGGCACGCAGCGTTTACCGCGCCTAGTTGGTGAAGGGCGAGCGCTGGAGATCATTATGACCGGACGCAATGTCAAAGCCGAGGAAGCCGAGCGCATTGGTTTGGTGAACGCGGTGGTGGACGGCGACTTAATGACCGCAGGTATTGAGTTTGCGGAGCGTTTTACTCGTTACAGCTTACCGGCATTGGAATTTGCCCGTCGTGCGGTGCAACGAGCAGGGGATGTGCCATTAGAGCAAGGCTTACAAATTGAAGCGGATCTATCGACGTTGGCCTACCGCATGAAAGATGCCGAGGAAGGCATGGCGGCCTTTGAAGAGAAACGTAAAGCGGAGTTCAAAGATGAGTAAGCAACAAATCATTGTTACTGGTGGCTCGAAGGGCATCGGCGCGGCGATTTCAGCGGAATTGCATGCTCGCGGCTTTGATGTGGTGTGTCTATCGCGCAGTGGTGAAGCCGCTGTCGGGCAAGCCATGGCCTGTGATGTTACCAATGAAGCATCGGTACGCGAGGTGTTTGCGGCGATCGCTGAGCAAGGGCCTGTGGTGGGCTTGGTTAACAATGCCGGAGTGCATATTCCAGGCTCGATTGCCACCTTATCGACCGATGACTTTAACAAGACCATTGCTCTGAACACCACCGCCGTGATGGTGGCGGCACGTGAGGTGTACCCACATTTGGCCACTAATCATGGCGGCACCATAGTCAATATCGGCTCCTTTTTCGACAAGATGGGGGTGCCCGATAACCTGTCTTATTGTGCATCTAAAGCGGCTGTGGCGGCGATGACCCGTTGTATGGCGGTGGAATGGGCGCAGGACAATATTCGTGTCATGAACGTGGCTCCAGGTTACATAGAAACCGATTTGAACCGTGATTATTTGGCTCGCGAAAAAGTGCGCCACTGGATGAAAAGTCGCATTCCAGTGGGCGGACCAGGGCAGGCCCAGGACGTCGCCAAGCTGGTGGCGGCAATCTTCTCGGAGCAGATTGGCTTTATGACCGGTGAAACAATTTATATCGATGGCGCACAGGGGATGAATCACTGATGAACTTATTAGACAAAGCAATCGCCTACCGCGATTGGAACGACGAAGAGCGCATGATTCTGGATCAGGTGCAACGCATGACCGATAGCGTGATTGCGCCCAATGCCGAACGTGTGGACCAAAGCCACGAATTTCCATGGGAAAACGTGCGTGCCATTAACGAGCTGGGGCTGAACACCATTTTCATCCCAGAAGAATATGGCGGCATTGGTCTGTCCTACAAACTCTATCTAGAAGTGGTGTCTATTATTTCTGAGGCGTGTGCCTCGACTGGGATCATTTATGCTACCAACTACCATGGCATGAAACCCTTGATGGACTTTGGTAATGACGAGCAACGCGCGCGTTTGCTGCCACGCATTGCCGAGGGCGGTTTGGGTGCCTTGGCCATTACCGAAACCAATGCTGGCTCAGACGCCACCGGTATGCGTACCACCTTTACCCCGGACGGTGATGACATCGTTATCAATGGTTCCAAGGTGTTTATTTCCAACGGCAATGTGGCGGACTTGTACTTGCTGTTTGGTAAATGGAAAGAAATCGAAGATCCGAAACAAGCCATCTCAGTCTTGGTGCTGGAGAAGGGGGCAGCGGGTCACATCATCGATAAAGTGGAGCGCAAGATGGGCCACAACGGTTCTGCTACCTGTGCCATGAGCTTTGACAATGTGCGTGTGCCACGGGCGAACTTGTTGGGCGAGCCAGGAGATGGTTTGCGCATTCTGTTGGCGTCTTTGAACAAGTCACGTCCCTCAGTGGCGGCCCATGCGCGAGGCATTGCTCGAGCGGCGTTTCGTGACATGGTGGCTTATGGCAACGAGCGTGTGCAATCTGGTAAAGCGGTACTGGATTTCCAAGGTAACCAATTCACCTTGGCGGATCTATCCAGTGAGCTACTGATGCTGGAGCGTTGGATCGACTATGTCGCGGACTTGGTCGACAGCGGCTCGAAGGACTTTGGCATGGAAGCCTCCATTGCCAAGATGCGCGCCAGCGATCTAGCCATGAAAATGGCCATCGAATGTGTGCAGTTCCACGGTGGTTATGGCTATTGCCAAGATTACCGCGCCGAACGTCTGATGCGTGACGCAAAAATCACCCAGATTTGGGAAGGCACCAATCAGATTCATCGCCAATTAATTGGTCGCAGTTTCCGCGATAAAGCAGCGCGCGGCTAACCTGTTCAAGTAGGAGCGATGATCATGTCTGGAGCGCTAGCGGGATTGAAAGTATTGGATTTTTCGACCTTATTACCAGGCCCGATGGCGAGTTTATTCCTCGCCGATGCAGGGGCGGAAGTGGTCAAGGTCGAACGTCCAGAACAGGGGGATGAGATGCGTAGCTATACCCCGAAATGGGGCGAGAGCAGCGTTAACTTTGCCTTACTTAACCGGGCGAAGAAAAGTCTGGCGCTTGACCTGAAAGATCCGCAAGCCAAGCAAATATTAGCCCCGCTGATCGCCGAAGCCGATGTGCTGATTGAGCAATTTCGCCCTGGGGTGATGGCGCGCTTAGGCCTTGGGTACGATGCGGTAAAGGCACAGAACCCAGACATCATCTACTGCTCGATCTCCGGCTATGGTCAAGTGGGCCCCAAAGCCCAGCGCGCCGGACATGACCTGAATTTCCAAGGGGATGTGGGATTACTGAGCTTAAGCACAGGGCCGGCGCAGCAGCCGACCTTGCCAGCAGGCTTGGTGGCGGATTTAGCCGGCGGTACCTATCCTGCACTTCTGAACATTCTATTAGCGTTACGAGCTCGGGATGCTGGTCAAGGGGGCTGTCACCTTGATATTGCCATGGCGGAAAACCTGTTCCCGTTTCTGTACTGGGCCATGGGCGATGGTCAAGCGGCCAATGCCTGGCCGAGCAATGGCGATGCCTTAGTGACTGGCGCATCGCCTCGTTATCAACTCTATCCGACGGCGGATGGCCGCTTGCTGGCCGCTGCCCCGCTGGAAGATAAATTCTGGGACACCTTCTGTGAGGTGATTGATTTGCCAGCGAGCCTGCGTACTCATGAGGCCGATGTGCAACAAACGCGTGCCGCGGTGGCGCAGTTGATCGCCGCTCAGTCGGCGTCCTACTGGGAAGCTCAGTTTGCCGAAGCGGACTGCTGTTGCAGCATTGTCCGCTCGGTACAAGAAGCCCTCGGTGATCCCCACTTTGAGTCCCGCGGCGTGTTTTCTCGCACCCTAGGTGGCGCAGGGACGAATACCATGATGGCCTTACCGACGCCGATTTCCCCCTTGTTATCCATTCAAGCCAACGGCTGCGCACGAGCGCCCCGTTTAGGCGAACACACTGAAGCATTATCCGTACGTCGCCGTAGTGAACGGCCCGACAACCATAATTAAACAGGAGATTTACGATGACGACCATCAACAAAGTCGCGGTATGTGGCGCTGGCGGTACCATGGGCGCAGGCATTGCGTTAGTAGCAGCGCGCGCTGGGTTTGAAACCCTCTGTTTTGATATGTCCGAGGAAGGTCTGTCTCGTCAACGAGCAGCAGCGGATAAGTTCTTCAGTCGCTCGGTGGAAAAAGGACGTATGAGCGCTGAAGAGCGTGATGCGGCGTTGGCGCGTATGCGTGATACCACGGATTTACAAGACTTGGCCGATTGCGATTTAGTGATCGAAGCCATTTTTGAAAAGCTCGAAGTGAAGCAGGAGTTGTTTGGCAAACTGAATGCGATCTGTAAGCCTGAGACGATCTTTGCTTCCAATACCTCTACCTTATCCATTACCCAAATCGCTGGCGGTTGTGGCCGTGAAGAGCGTGTGGTGGGTATGCATTTCTGTCTGCCAGCGCAAGTGATGAAGTTGGTGGAAATGTCCCGTGGTATCAATACCTCGGACGCGACCTTCCAAGCAGCGTGGCATTGGACCGAAGCGGCAGGCCAGATTTCGGTGGAAACCCAAGACAAGCCTGGCTTTATTCTGAATGCCTTGTTAGTGCCGTTTAACAATGATGTGATCCGCGCCATCGAAGCGGGATTGGCAACACCAGAAGACATTGATACGGCGATCAAGTCGGGTCTTGGCTACAAGATGGGCCCTTGTACCTTATTGGATTTGATTGGTTTAGACACTCAAGTGCTGCTCGGCGAGGCGTTTTACCCGATTACCCTCGATGTACGTGCTTCGGTACCGCCATTGCTACGTCGGTTGGTCGCGGCCGGCAAGCTGGGGAATAAATCCGGTGCTGGGCTATTAACCGCTGCGCCTGTTGAAAAGGCCACTAAGGCTCCGGCTTTTAGTATTCAGTCTGCTGGCGCAAGTCGCTCTTTTGCTGCCGGTGATGCTTTCCTCAGCAAGGCAATCAGCAATGCCGAGGTGACCATTCATTTAGGCGGTGGCTATCAGGCGGATGCGACAAAAACAGCCGTGTTGGTGGAGCTGGATACCGAGTGTCTCGGTGTGCACACCGGTGAGGACATGGGCAAAGAAGGTTCTAATGCGGTGGGCTTTGCCCGCTACCGCAATGGTGACGACGCGCCATCCAACTTAATCGAATTGGTACGCCAACCGAATACTGCCGACACGGCGATTGCCGCAGCACGCGCCGTATTTGAAGTGGCGGGGTTTGATGTGGTGGTGTGTAAGGATTTGGCGGGCCGTATTGTCGATCGTCTGGTGCGCCCTAAATACAACGATGCGCTACGTTTCCTAGACGAAGGTTTGGCCAGCGCGGCAGACATGGATAAAACCTGCTGCATGGGCCTAGGTTACCCAACTGGTCCGATTGAACGAGTCAGCCAAGGCGGCCTAGCGCGTCATTACGATGTCTGCCAAGCGATTCACGAAATGACAGGGCTGGCGGGCTACTCACCGGCGCGCCGAGCGGTGGTCGCGAAAGCGCAGCAACAAGCTAAGGCGGCATCATGAAAGCGGTGATCGTCTCCCAGTTCGGTGAGTTTGATGCTGCCACGGTTGGTGAGTTGCCAACGCCTGTGCCGAGTGCTGGCGAAGTGTTGGTGGAGCTTGAGGCCAGTGACACCAATTTTCCCGATATTCTTTACATGGAAGGTAAGTACCAAAAGCTGCCCGAGTTTCCCTTCTCGCCAGGTTTGGCGGGAGCGGGGCGCATCGCTGCGGTGGGCGAAGGGGTGCCCTTAGAGCGATTGGGGCAACGGGTGTTGGTGCTGCCTGAACATGGCACCTATGCCAAACAAGTGCTGGCACCTGCGGAGTTTTGCTTCCCGATGCCTGAGGCCATGTCCTATGAGACGGCTGCGGCGTTTGGTTTGGTCTATCAAACGGCCTATTTTGCTCTGATGGAGAATGGTCAATTCAAAGCCGGTGACAGTGTTCTGGTATTAGGGGCCACTGGTGGGATTGGCATGGCCGCTGTTCAACTGGCCAAAGCTTTGGGGGCGAGCAAGGTGATTGCTGCTTCAAGGGGAGCTTCTGGCGCGGAACTGGCGCGCAAAATGGGCGCAGACGTGGTGCTCGATTCAAACATGGACGATTTACAGAACAGCTTGCGCGAACAGGTACAACGGACCACACAAGGCGCTGGCGTGGATGTGGTGATTGATCCAGTCGGTGGCGCTCTGGCGAAGGCCGCCTTACGTGCGCTGGCGTGGCGTGGTCGCTACGTCGTGGTGGGCTTTGCCTCGGGCGACATTCCACAGTTCGCTGGCAATTATCTGTTAGTGAAAAACATCAGTGTCTCGGGGCTGCAGTGGACCGATTATCGTGCCCGTAAAATTGCTCAGGTACGTGAGGCCCAAGCACATATTTTCTCCCTTTGGCAGGCGCAAAAGCTCGAACCCTTGATCAGTCAAACCTTTGCTCTGGAACAGTACAGCCAAGCGCTGGCGGCCCTCAAGCAAGGTCAAGCGAGCGGCAAAATCATATTAAAATTATAAAAGGATGCTTTTCTATGTCTTCGATAGCGACAGATAGAGTGATTGGTGTGGTTGGTGCGGGCACCATGGGAGCTGGCATCGCACAGTTAGCGGCCGCGGCCGGTCATCCAGTGATGTTATACGATGCCTTTGACGGTGCTGCCGAGACCGGTAAAGCACGTATCGCCGAAGGACTGGTGAAACTGGTGGCGCGGGGCAAGATGTCGGAGCCAGAGCGTTTGGCCTTGGTTGAGCGCATCAGTGTGGTGAATACGCTAAGCGATATGAAGCCTGCTGCCTTGGTGGTGGAAGCCATTGTTGAAAACCTAGAGGTGAAGCAATCCTTGTTCGCCGAGTTAGAGGCGATTGTTGCCGAGGATGCGATTTTAGCGACTAACACCTCGTCCATTTCAGTCACTTCCATTGCCCGTACTTTGCAACATCCTGAGCGTATGGTGGGCATGCATTTCTTTAACCCAGCACCGATTATGAAGCTAGTAGAGGTGATCTCAGGCATTGCTACCTCGAGCGCCTGTGCCGAGTTGGTGTATGCCACTGCAGAAGCATGGGGCAAGATTGCCGTGCACGCGAAATCCACCCCAGGCTTTATCGTTAACCGTGTGGCCCGTCCTTATTACGCTGAGGCACTGCGCCTGTGTGAAGAACAAGTCGCTGAGCCTGCTACCCTTGATGCCTTGCTGACCCAAGGGGCAGGGTTTCGTATGGGGGCGTTTGAGCTGATGGACTTGATCGGCAATGACGTTAACTACGCCGTGTGTTGCTCAGTGTTTGATGCCTATTATCAGGAGCCACGTTTTCGTCCCTCGATCCTGCAACACGAGATGGTCAATGCGGGCTATCTCGGCCGCAAATCGAAACAAGGTTTTTATAGCTATGCTGATGGCGCCGAGAAACCACAGCCTGCCAGTGTGGCGGTCACTGCCGCTGAGCCAATCTCAGATTTAACATTAGGGCAACCCCTGTCGATCGAGGGTGTCGACCTAGTACCCACCGATGGCCGTACTGCGCGTCAGTTGGCGCAGGCCAGCGCTAAGCCAACGCTGGTTTATGACTATGTTGCACTGGGCGTAAGCACTCGCTTAGCGTTTGCGGTATCGGAGGATTTTCCGCAAGCCATGCTAGAGCGCTTTGTTGCCACATTGGCACAACAGGACATAGTGGCAGTGCAGTTACCGGATTGGCCTGCGTTAGTGGTGATGCGCACCTTAGCGACCTTAGCCAACGAAGCCTTCGAAGCGGTGATGCAAGGGGTAGCCGAGGTGGCTGGTGTCGACAATGCCATGCGTTACGGCGTCAATTATCCAAAGGGCCCGATCGCTTGGGCACAGGAAATCGGCATAGGGCGAGTACTGGCAACTTTAGATGCGCTGCATGGCTTAACCGGCGATCCAAGATATCGTGCCTCCATGGCACTGCGTTTTGCCGTGTAAATCTCAACCCTTCATGTAATCAGGAGTCTATACAATGAAAGTAAATCGAAGTGCGTCTCAACCGTCCAGTCATGCGCCGCAAGAAAACTTTAGTGGTGTGGTAAGACGCGATGTCTTGATTAGCTCGGAGGCCCCTGGTCGGGTTGCCACGGGACTGGTAACCTTTGAACCGGGCGCACGGACCGCATGGCATACTCACCCTGCGGGGCAAATATTAATCATCACTGCCGGTCGAGGTTGGGTACAATCAGAAGGGCAACAGCGCTATGAAGTGACCGCAGGGGATTCGGTATGGATCCCAGCGGATGAGCGTCATTGGCACGGAGCTACCGACAGCACGGCCATGACCCACATAGCGATCACAGAATCAATCGACGGCTCCGCAGTGACTTGGATGGAGCATGTCTTGGACGGAGACTTTAATCCCAGTTAAAGTCAGAAAGGTTGGAACCATGTCATTTCTCAAATCCCTACCAGAAAACGCTGGTCCGCCAGCGGTCTTTAAGCAATACCCTGATATCTACGGGCCGTTCTCAGAGATGAGTCAAGCGCTGATGAACGGACCCTCCCCGTTAAGCGAAGCCGAGCGAGAAGTCATTCTCGCGTTGGCTGCAGGTTGGATGGAATGTGAGTTTGTCTTTACCGGACACAGTGCCGTGGCCTATGCCTGGGGCATTGAGCAAGGAGCGCTTGAAAGCGCGTTGCAGGACATTGAGGCGGCACCTTTGGCTGCCCGTCTCAAGCCGTTACTGCATTACGTGAAAAAACTCTCTATTGCTCCGAATAGCCTGACACCAGCGGACGTGGATGCAGTTTTAAGTGCTGGCTGGCCGGAACAGGCGTTACAGGACGCGATTGCGATCACCGCCCGTGCAGCCTTTATGCATCGTCTAGTCGCTGGTCATGGCTTTGCCCCCTTAGACCCTGAGGTAGCCGCCAGTCACGCCCATAAACGGGTTGAACACGGCTACGTGAATATCTACAAAACCTTTCGCAAATAAACCTTTCTTAAGCAAAGCGATTCGTTGCCCAGAATCGCTTTGGCATATCAGGTGCTTCTTTCATTTCTGACAAAGTCAGTATCCACACGGGATACAGAATAAATGAAAGAGGAACTAAGATGACATTTTCGAAAGAAGCACTTTCAGGACGCGTTGCTCTTATTACGGGTGGCGGTGGTGGTATTGGTTTTGGTATCGCCAAGGCTTTTGCGGCAGCTGGTGCCAAACTGGTATTGGCGAGCCGTAAAGAAGAGAGACTGCAACAGGCCGTGGCTGAGATCGAAGCTATGGGTGGCACCGCGATCGCGATTCAAGCTGATGTTCGCAACTACGAGGATGTTGAGCGCGCCGTGCAAGCGGCACTCGAAGTCTATGGCTCCCTTGATATTGTGATCGCCAATGCCGCAGGTAACTTTGTTGTGCCGGCGGCGGAAATGTCGATCAACGCTTGGAAGACCGTGATTGATATCGACCTTAACGGCACCTACTACTGTGCCCGAGCCGCTTACCCTGCCTTGAAACAATCCACCTTTGGCGGTCGCTTTATCGCTATTTCCACCATGCGTGCCTTAGAAGGCTGGCCTGGCTGTGCCCACGCCGGCGCCGCAAAAGCCGGCATTATGTCCTTGATCCGGACACTGACCAGCGAATGGGGCAAAGACGGTATTCGTTGTAACACCATTGCCCCTGGGGCGATTGGCGATACCGAAGGCGTGAAACGTATTTATGAAGACGCTGGTCGTCGCGATCTAGAGCTGTCATCCATCCCGTTGGCGGAGTTTGGTAAAACCGCAGACATTGCCAACGCGGCGGTGTTTTTGTGTTCTGATGCCGGTTCCTATGTCGCTGGTGCGGACATTGTCGTTGACGGTGGACGTAACCGCGGTCGTGCCAGCCCTATCGTATCAACGTCTGACAAGTGAGGTCGCCATGATTAAACAATACCCACAGGTCGAAACCGAGCGCGATGGCGCGGTACTGATTATTCGTTTGAATAATGAAGCGGCACATAACTCGTTAACGCGCGAAATTCGTTTTTCGCTAAGGGACATTGTGCGTGAGGTACAAGATGACCATACCATTCGTGCGGTGTATTTAACCGGTAAAGGTAAGACCTTCTGTGCCGGTGGTGACTTGCGCATGCTGACCGATGCTTCATCGCCGTGGCAGTCCCACCGTCGTTTCCGTCATTCCAGCACCTTGTTCCCACCCTTGGCGGGGTTGGATCGCATTGTCGTGGTCGGGGTACGCGGTGCTGCCATTGGTGGTGGCCTTGGCGTGGCCTTGCTCGGTGATGTGATTGTTGCGGGGGAGAACGCTAAGTTTATGTCCGGCTTTGCCCGTTTAGGCGTGGTGCCAGATTGCTTAACGCTGTACACCTTGCCGCGCCTGATTGGTTTGGCCAAAGCGCGTCAGTTCTTGTTGACCAATTCGACGTGGACGGCCCAAGAGGCCTTCGATAATGGCATTGTCGCGCAAGTGGTGGCGGATGAGGAAGTGGATGCCGCCGGCTTAGCGTTAGCGCATCAATACGCTAAAGGGCCTGCCGATGTACTGGGCTTATCGAAAATGATTATGCTGAAATCATTCGAGAGCAGCCTTACCGAGATGATGGATTACGAAGATTTGGCGCAAAGTCTGGCGCAAAACAGTGCTGAGTTTGAAGAAGGCTTACAGGCGCTGATTGAGAAGCGTCCGGCGAACTTTTTGGGCACGGTAGAAGATGACATCAATGCCGACGGCTTACCGTCCATGAACCGAGAAGCGTATTGATTGCGATGAGGGAGGAGAGCTTGCTGCAACCTCCCTGTCTCATATGGATAAGGAGGGATGTCCATGCCATCTTCAAACTCTAACATAGGCTATATTGGCCTAGGGGTGATGGGCGGAGCATTAGCGCAACGGCTATTGCTGTCCACGCCATTAACAGTGTTCGACTTAAGCGCCAGCGCTGTATCTGAACTTGTTAATCAGGGCGCTACAGCCGCCACCAGCTTAACCGCCTTGGCAAAGTCCTGTGAGGTGACTTTTTTATGTTTACCGCGCTCAGAAAACGTTGAACAAGTGCTATTTGGCCAAGATGGCCTAGCCCAAGCGTTAAAGCCTGGCAGCGTGATTGTCGATCAAACCAGTGGCGATCCGGCGTTAACGCGGATACTGGCGGCGCGTTTGTCTGAGCAAGGTGTCGCCATGGTGGACGCCCCTGTCTCTGGTGGGGCCATTGGCGCGCAACAGGGCACCATTGCCATTATGACCGGTGGTGAAGACGCTGTGATGGCACGAGTTCGGCCTATCTTGGCAATGATCAGTCCGAATATTTTTCACTGTGGTGACATTGGCGCGGGTCAGGTGATGAAGCTGATCAATAACACCATCAGCACCTGTAACCGCTTCGCTATGTTAGAAGGTATCGCTTTAGGACGGCGCAATGGTTTGGATTTGCAGACCATGTCCGATGTCCTCAACAGTGGTGGTGCGCGCAGCAAGGTCAGCGAAAGCATCTTACCCGCGTTAATCGAGGGCGAAGCGAATTCCTTTTTCTTAATGTCTCTGATGTTAAAAGATGTCAATCTAGCGTCCCGATTAGCCGCTGAAATGGCCTTACCCAATCGTTTTGGACAGTTGGCGCGGGACATGCTCGAAGCGGCGTCTGAGGCACGAGGAGACGGGGCGAATTTGTTTGAGATTGCCGACTATGTTGCTGAGCAAGCGAATACTAGCTTTAAACGCGCCACCTAGGTGCGCAAAAAAAAGCCCGATTCAATGATCGGGCTTTGTTGTTCTAAGAGGTTCTTAGTGGTTTGAACGCTTGCGCTCCGCCAGTTTTAACTTGGCTTCAAAGCGTTCGATCTGCATGCCAAGGCGTTCGGTCTCATCGACAAAGTGATCAAACTCGATTTTGCTTGGCAGTAATTGGCTGTTGGATTGCAAGTAGTTCACCAACTGCACGCGGGCATTGGTGGCCAGCTCTTTGGTAACGGACCATTGCGTGCGAATTAAGCGGGCAAACGTTGCCGCCGCAAGGTCTCCGACCTTGTCCGCAAGGATACCTTCCCAATCAAACTCAAAGCCTTGCATGACCTTATGCAGGGTCATCAGCGCTTGGGCGTTACCGCGAATGCGTAGGTCACCATCAAAGAAACCATCGCCTTCGAGTAGCTTACGATAAGCGCTAGATGGGCCTTTGACATGGGTATCAAGCTTAGGATCTAACTCCAACTCGTCCATGCTTTCCGGGCGATCGAGCATGACGCCTTGCTCCAGCACATGAATCTGTAGAATGAGGTGAAAGTCCTCAACTTCCAGAAAGATCTGTTGGCCGGCCAATTTGGCTAAGTGGCGCTGTGACGGCGGATCTTGCTTGAGGGCATAATTCACCGCGTGCTCAATGGAACCAAGGGCCGCAAGGCTAATCGTCATGACATTCGCTCTTTTGTTGCTCGTTAGTGAACTTGATGAATTTGGATCGCCGAAGAATCGCGGCTGCGACCTTCTTTTTCGAGGCGATCAAGATACATCTGCCACAGTTCATCGTGGTTTTTGCCTAGGTTGTACAGGTAATCCCAAGAATACAGACCAGAGTCATGGCCATCGTCAAAGGTGATCTTCAAAGCGTAGTTACCTGCCGCTTCGATGTTCATGATCATCACATTGCGTTTGCCATGTTGCAGAATCGGAATCTGCGCACCGTGGCCGCGTACTTCCGCTGACGGTGAGTGCACACGTAAGTATTCAGCGCTGAGGCGATAGCTTGAGCCATCGGAAAACGCCAGCTCCAGTTCACGGGATTGTTTATGGTAGTGAATTTTTGTTGGAACTAGCGTTGCCATGGTGCGTCTCGATCTATTTCAAAGGGTTATCAAATTACAAAATGTACTGGCTAAGGTCTTCGTTGTCTGCCACTTCGCCCAGCTGTTGGTTAACGTACTCAGCGGTGATGTCCACCTGTTGACCATCTGGCATGTCACTGGCTGAGTAAGAGACTTCTTCCAGCAAACGCTCTAGCACCGTGTGTAGACGACGGGCGCCGATGTTTTCGGTACGTTCGTTCACTTGGCAAGCGATCTCCGCGATGCGGGTGATGCCTTCGTCGGTGAAGTTTATGTTAATGTTCTCAGTCTTCGCCAGTGCCACGTACTGTTTCGTCAAAGAAGCGCTCGGTTCAGTTAAAATACGTTTAAAATCGTCCACGGTGAGCGCATCCAGCTCAACACGGATTGGCAAACGGCCTTGTAGTTCTGGGATCAAGTCCGAAGGCTTCGACAGATGGAACGCACCGGATGCGATAAACAGAATGTGATCGGTTTTGATCATGCCGTATTTGGTGCTCACGGTGCAGCCTTCGATCAAAGGCAATAGGTCACGTTGCACACCTTCGCGTGATACTTCGCCACTGGAACGCTCAGAGCTTTTCGCCACCTTATCGATTTCATCAAGGAATACGATACCGTTTTGTTCCACGGCTTCTACGGCGCGAGCTTTCAGCTCTTCTTCGTTGACCAATTTAGCCGCCTCCTCGTCACGGATCTGACGTAGGGCGTCTTTGACTTTTAGCTTACGCTTCTTTTTACGGTCGCCACCCATGTTAGAGAACAGGCTTTGCAGCTGGCTGGTCATTTCTTCCATGCCAGGTGGCGTCATAATTTCCACGCCCATTGGTGAATCGGAGACTTCGATATCGATTTCTTTGTCGTCGAGCTGACCTTCGCGTAGTTTTTTACGGAATGTCTGACGGGTTGAGCTAGAAGCGGACTCTTCTTCAAAGCCACGTGCCGGAGGCAGTAGGGCATCAAGAATACGATCTTCCGCGGCGTCTTCCGCTTTGTGCTTCATACGCTCGGTTTCTTGCTCGCGTAGCATCTTGATCGAAGTTTCCATCAAGTCGCGAATGATGGAATCCACATCGCGACCAACGTAGCCTACTTCGGTGAACTTAGTGGCTTCGATCTTGATAAAGGGCGCGTTAGCAAGTTTAGCGAGACGACGGGCGATTTCGGTTTTACCGACACCGGTTGGGCCGATCATCAGGATGTTCTTCGGGGTTACTTCCGCGCGCATATCATCCGGAAGCTGCATACGGCGCCAGCGGTTACGTAGGGCAATGGCCACCGCGCGCTTAGCGCTTTGCTGGCCGACGATGTGTTGGTCTAAGGCATTGACCGTTTCACGTGGGGTCATGTTGCTCATGCTTTAATCTCTTAAATTCGGTTACTTAGATTGGTCTTCAAGCTTGGCATCGATGTTAATGGTTTCGATGGTCAAGTTGTGGTTGGTGAAGACACAAATGTCGGCCGCGATGTTTAGGCTCTTCTCAACGATGTCTAGGGCGCTTAGCTCAGTGTTGTCCAATAGGGCGCGGGCAGCGGCTTCAGCGAAGTTACCACCAGAACCAATGGCGAGCGCGCCGTGTTGAGGTTCGACCACATCGCCGTTACCGGTGATGATCAGGGTGCTGTCTTTGTTGGCCACGATGAGCATGGCTTCTAGCTTGCGTAAGGCTTTATCAGAACGCCAGTCTTTGGCCAAATCCACAGCGGCGCGAACTAGGTGACCTTGGTGTTTTTCCAGCTGGCCTTCAAAACGCTCAAATAGGGTGAATGCGTCTGCCGTGCCCCCTGCAAACCCAGCGATGACTTCGCCACGGTATAAACGGCGTACCTTGCGGGCATTGCCCTTCATTACTGTGTTGCCTAGGGAAACTTGTCCATCGCCACCAACGACGACTTGATTGTCTTTGCGTACGGTTAGAATCGTAGTCATGATTTACTCCACATTCGATTAACTATCAAAATGGGGGTAACTGTGAGGATTTCAAGCGCCCAACTAGAAGCGTCAGGCGCTTTTACAAAGTTTATTGGTTTGGCACTTTGTAGGTGTAAGAGTTAAGACCCATACGCGCCAGTTTGTCTTGGGCGCGGCTTTCTGCCGAACGAGTTGTGAAAGGACCCACCGCAACGCGGTACCACATGCTGCCATCTTTGCTTTCGCTGGCCTTAATCGTGGCATCCATACCCGCTAGGATCAGTTTCGCACGTAAGCGATCTGCATCGGCACTGGCGCGGAACGAAGCCGCTTGAATCATATAGCTGAAGTTTTCTTCTTCACGTGGCTGATACTCGTAAGCATCCACATGGCTGGTGTCCACTTCGCTGTCTTGTAGCAGTTGGTAAAACTCGAACGTCTCTCGCTTCGCTTGAGCTTCTGGTGCCTTGGCTTCGGTTTTCGCGGCTGCCGTTGGCGTTACTGGTGCAACCTTCACCGGTGCCGCAGTTTGAATGGGCGCTTTATTGGGTTGACTGGTTTCCACCGATGCCAATTTGACCAGTATAAAGACAAATCCAATTACCAACAGCGGGACCACGAGCCACATCCACCAAGGTACAGAGCGCTTTGGTGGCGGTGGTGGCGCTTTACGGGTTGCCCCTTTGCGTGGACGGCTGGTTCTTGTCGCTAAAAGCATCAAATCAAACATGTGAGTCAGTGTTTTGAGTAAAGTGCGCACATTATGCGCAGTGCGTTAAAAAGTTTCCAGCGGATCGACGTCGATCGCGAAGCGAATTTTATGATTTTTTGTATTTTGCTCAAGCCATTGGCCTGCCTGAGCCACAATGCGATGCAAATTGCCTCGCTGCGGGCTCTTGATGCTTAGTAAAGCACGGTGCTGTCCGGCTTTACGCACTATGATCGCGGCATAAGGACCGACGATCTGCATATGGTCAGACAGGTGCAATGACATTTGGTTGCGTAGCTCCATTAATAAACCCATCGCTTGTTGTTCCTGTTGCGATTCCGCGCGGATCACCACCTGATGATAAAACGGTGGTAACGCCAACTGTTGCCGTTCACGTAGCCCATCCATGGCCAAGGCTTCGTAGCCTTGCACACACAAGCATTCAATCGCACTGTGATCGGGATGATAAGTTTGCAACAACACATGGCCGCGCTTGGAGCTGCGGCCGGCGCGCCCGGCCACTTGAGTAATCAATTGCGCGGTGCGCTCCATGCCGCGAAAGTCCGACGAGAACAAGCCTACGTCCGCATCCATGATCACCACTAGGGTGACATTGGGGAAATGATGGCCTTTGGCAAGCATCTGGGTGCCGACTAAGATGGCTTGATCGTGCTCGTGAATCTTCTGGGTAATCTGTGTCAGTGCGGACTTGCGTTGCGTGCTGTCCCGGTCAATACGTAGCACTGGCGTATGCTTAAAGTACTGATTTAAAACGCCTTCAATCTGCTCAGTGCCTTCGCCCACGGTAAACAGCTCGGTGCTATGACATTCGGGGCAGCTGTGAATCAGAGCTTTGTGGCTATCACAGTGATGGCAATGAAGTTTATTGGCACGCTTATGCACGGTGAGGTTCACATCACAGTGATCGCAGGCAGCAATCCAGCCACACTGATGGCACATCAGCGTCGGCGCATAGCCACGGCGGTTGAGGAACACCAATACTTGTTCTTTGCGTTCAAGGGTTTGACGCATGCGCTCTAGGGTGTATTCGCTAAAACCCTGTTTCAGGCTTTGGCCGCGCAGGTCAACCCGCTCCATTTCTGGCAATTGGGCGTCGCCCGCTCGCTGGCGTAGCTTGAGCCAGTGATAACGCTTTTGTATGGCGTTGGCCATGCTTTCATAAGACGGCGTGGCAGAGGCCAATAACACGGGAATATTTAATCCCTGAGCACGTTTGATGGCCAAATCACGGGCGTGATAGCGAAAGCCTTCATGCTGTTTGTAAGAGGCATCGTGCTCTTCATCAATGATGATTAAGCCCAACTGAGCCGTTGGGATAAACACCGAGGAGCGGGTGCCAATGATGATCTTGGCTTCTCCGTGCTCGATCATCAGCCAGGCGTCGAGGCGCTCCCGGTCGGTCATATTCGAGTGCATCAACACGATGTCGGTGTTAAAGCGGCTTTCAAAGCGGCGCAGGGTCTGCGGCGTCAGGCCGATTTCCGGCACCATCACTAGAATTTGCTTACCCTCTTTGAGCAAGGCCTCGATCACGCGCAGAAAGACCTCGGTTTTACCACTGCCGGTAATGCCATCGAGTAGGGCGACGCCAAATTCATCTCGCATGGCTAAGATGGCTTTGGTGGCGGCGGCTTGTTCAAGATTCAGCGTCGGCGGCACCTGTTTTTGATGCGCATGGGTTTCCACTGATTTAATGAAATTGCGCTGCTCGCTGCGCACTAAGCCTTTCTTTTCTAAGCCTTTGGCGGCGGTCATGGTCAGTTCCAGTACGGTCAGCAAATGGGGGCTCAGGCCATGGTCTGCGTGTTGCTTTAAGGCTTCTAAAAAGGCTTTTTGCTGCTTAGCGTTTTTCAGAGACTCAAGTTCGGCCGTTTTGCCTTGCTCAGTTAGGAACCACCAGGTTTCGGTACGAAAATCGGCACTTTCGCCTTTACGTAAACTGGTTGGCAGGGCATGGAAAAAGACTTCACCAATGGGGTGATGGTAATAGCGTGCCGCCCAAGCGCACAGATCAAACAGCTCTTGCGAGATAATCGGGCTGTCGTCGAGTAAGGCTGTGATCGGCTTAATTTGACGGTCTTCAAAATCGCTGCTGGCACTGGTGTCGATGACCAGTCCTATGCTGTGACGGTCGCCTTTGCCAAACGGTACCTTGACGCGCATGCCCGGACGAATATGGTGGCGATAGGCCAAGGCTTTAGGGATTTTATAGTCAAAGGTGGCGCGCAGCGGCACATTTAGCGCCACTTTGACATACGGGTCTTGGGTAAGAAGCGTGTCGACCATAAAAGACTAATACCTTGATTTACCAGCAAAAAGATTTCGGATAACAGATGATCTTGTAAGTGTACGTGAGTCTGAATGGAAAATGTGAACTTTTCGCGGCTTTTCCACCGGGGAAAATATCGCAAAAGGGCTTGCCGAATGGCGCTTTGACGCCTAAAATACGCGGCTCTTGGTACCACTGTACAATTGATGTACAACGAATCGTGCGGTGCTTAGCGACGTTAATTAATGACTAAGTGGCGGCACACCAAACCTTAAGGTAAAAAACGATGAAAAAAGATATCCACCCAAATTACTCAGCTGTTTCTGCAACTTGTACTTGTGGTAACACTCTGTCTCTAAACTCAACACTAGGCAACGACCTGCACATCGACGTATGCAGCAACTGTCACCCATTCTACACTGGTCAACAGAAAATGGTTGATACAGGTGGTCGTGTTGATCGCTTCAACAAGCGTTTCGGAGCTCGTCGTTCTACTAAGTAATTGGTGGATGGCTAGAATGCTGATTCAAAAAAAGCGCCAAGCTCTCTTGGCGCTTTTTTTATGCCTGTCGTTTGACAGCTACGGGCAGTGCCTTGCAGAAGGAGAGTTGCAAGTGGCACAGGTCAAGCGCGTCATCGACGGTGACACGCTACACTTAAGTGATGGCCGCAAAGTGCGTTTGGTCGGTGTGAACACGCCAGAGCTGGACCATAAGCATGGCCGTCATGAAGCCTTTGCGCTCGAAGCAAAGCAACGCCTCAGCTCCCTTGCGGGAGATCAAGTTTATTGGCAAAGCGCGCAGGAAAGCGAAGACCGCTACGGCCGTAAGCTGTATTATTTATTTACGAAAGATCGAGAGTCGATAGCAAGTCAGTTACTATCTGATGGTTTAGGCTATCGAATCGCTGTGCCACCCAACGTCCGCTATCAGGACTGTTTCGCCGAGTCCGAGCAAAGTGCGCGACAGGCAAAACGAGGGCTATGGCAGCATCCAACCCAATGGCAGCCACAAGCTGGCTTTGCGGTGGCGCGATCCAAACTGACGTCAATCACACACAATCGCGGTGGTTGGTGGCTAGAAACCGAACAGGATCTAGTGATCAATATTCCCCGCTACGCTGAACATTACTGGTCTGAAAAAGATGTTTATTATCTGCAAGGTAAGTCAGTAGAAGCCCGTGGTTGGCAGTATCAACGCAACAATCATCGTCAAGATCGGTTTAAATCGGTTGTTTTAACGGTGAAACATCCGCAAGACTTACGTAGAATTGAGGCGTCGGATTAAAACCGACAAACCAATATAACGATATAAGGAGCCTCTTCTAGGTCGATGTCACCCGCATCAATAAAAGACCAGAAAGAAGCCCACCGCTGCAAAGCAAACGAACAACACTACTAATTAGACGGAATAACAAAAATGGCAGAAGATCTAAAACAAGCGGCGCTTGAGTACCATGAGAAACCAGTACCAGGCAAACTTAGCATCACTATCACCAAGCCAACCGCAACTTCACGCGACCTTTCTTTGGCATACAGCCCTGGCGTAGCAGAGCCTTGTCGTGAAATCGCGAAAGATCCAGAAGCAGCTTACCGCTATACAGGTAAAGGCAACCTGGTTGCTGTGATTTCTGATGGTACAGCAGTACTAGGCCTAGGTAACATCGGTCCATTAGCCTCTAAGCCAGTAATGGAAGGTAAAGGCGTACTGTTCAAACGCTTCGCAGGTGTGAACTCTGTCGACGTTGAAGTGGAATCAGAAAGCCCAGAAGCCTTCATCGACACGGTTGCTCGTATCGCCAACACCTACGGCGGCATCAACCTAGAAGACATCAAAGCACCTGAGTGTTTTGAAATTGAGCGCCAGCTAATCGAGCGCTGCTCAATCCCAGTTTTCCACGATGACCAACACGGTACGGCAATCGTAACCGCTGCAGGCCTGCTAAACGCTCTTGAACTGCAAGGCAAAGCCATCGCAGACGCGAAAATCGTATGTCTAGGTGCCGGTGCTGCAGCGACAGCTTGTATGAACCTAATCATTGCTTGTGGCGCAAAACGTGAAAACATCTTCGTGCTTGACCGTAACGGTGTGATCCACTCTGGCCGTAATGATCTAAATGAATACAAGGCAACGTTTGCGATTGATACCGCGGCACGTAACCTAGATGATGCCATTGAAGGCGCTGATGTGTTTATCGGTGTATCAGGTCCAGATCTACTAACGGTTGATCAATTGAACAAGATGGCAGCGAACCCAATCGTATTTGCTTGTTCAAACCCTGATCCAGAGATCAACCCAGAGTTGGCTCTTGCAGCACGTTCTGACCTAATCATGGCAACCGGCCGTTCTGACTACCCGAACCAAGTTAACAACGTGCTTGGCTTCCCATTCATCTTCCGCGGTGCGTTGGACGTTCGTGCAACGAAAATCAACGAAGAGATGAAAGTAGCAGCGGTTCACGCTTTGAAAGATCTAGCGAAAGAGCCAGTGCCACAAGACGTAATCAATGCTTACGGCGGTGCGGCACTTGAGTTTGGTAAAGAGTACATCCTACCTAAGCCTATGGATGCGCGTTTGCTAACGGAAGTATCAGCTGCCGTTGCAAAAGCAGCCGTGGACTCTGGTGTAGCGTCTCTGCCATACCCAGACTTCTACCCGCTAACGGATCTTTCTCGTTTCGACGCTTAATTCGCAAGTAACGAGACAGTTCTAAGAAAAAGGCGATGTGCAGTGGCACATCGCCTTTTTTTGTGCCGTACTCTACAGATAAGCAGAAAATGTCTGCGTTTAGCAAAGTTGTGTGAGCAAGCTGTAAAACTATTAGACCTGTGAATTAGGTGTTCGGTAATCTGACGAGATTGACTAAATAGGAGTGAGACGATGCGTAATACGTTATTAGTAGTATTGGCAGCCGTAGTGTTGTCAGGCTGTTCGGTGCACCGTGTTGCCGGTGAGATCGGTGGTGTGGATGTGGAAGCGAGCCGTAGTGGTGACCATGACTATCATCGCAAACACGATTATGAGCGCGATCATCATGGCGGTTTTTGCCCACCAGGCCAAGCCAAGAAAGGCAATTGCTAATCAATAGGGAACAGCAGAAACAAAAAAACCAGACCGAAGTCTGGTTTTTTTAGCACTAAAATAAGTCAAACACTTATTTTGGCATGTCGTTTTCCATCGCTTCAGTAGAAGTGAAAGAGACAGTTGTCGCACGACGGTTTAGCTTACGGTTTGCTTTAGTGTCGTTGCTTGCAGCTGGGTACATTTCACCGTAACCAACAGTGTATAGACGGCTAGCATCTACGCCGTAGTCTTCTACAAGGCGTTTAGCAACTGCTTTAGCACGTTTTTCAGATAGAGTCTGGTTGTAGCCTTGTGCACCAGTTGAATCTGCGAAACCGCGGATCTGAGCCACTTGATCTGGGTGCGCTGCTAGGTGATCAGCGATACCTTGAAGATCAGCGTTTTCAGATTGCGCAACGTGTGCAGAATCGAATGCGAAGTGAATGTCGTATGGTAGAACCGTTTTCACTGGCTCTGGCTCAACAACTGGCTCTGGCTCAGCTACTGGTGCAGCTGCAACCACTACAGGTTCTGCTTTCTTTTTACCGAAAGTGTACTGTAGACCTAGTGTTGCTACTTGGTCTAGGTGATCAGCTTCTAGATCGTCGATTACACGGTAGTCAGCACGTAGTGCAGCGTTTTCGCTAAGCGCGAATTTCAAACCACCACCCACGTTAAGTTGAGTGTTGCCGTCGCCGTGTAGGTTGTTGCTGTACTCAGTCGTACCCAAACCAGCGGCTAGGTAAGGTGTTACGCTTGATTCGCTGAAGAAGCTGTATAGACCGTCAAGACGGTATTGGTCAGCATCGATGCTCTGGCCGTTGCTCAGTTCGCTGTCCAAGTTTAGGTAAGTGAATTCCACCGCCCATGGGTTATCAAATTGGTAACCAAAGCTTAGGCCCAATGCACGGTCATCATCCAGGTCACGGTTGTTATCCGGTGCAGAGTAACCAATCATTGGCGTTAGAGTGAAACCTGATACTGGCTGATCTGCATGTGCGATAGTCGCTACAGCAGACGCTGCAAGGATACTACTAAGAACCGCTGTTTTTTTGAAAATGCTAGACATGTCTCTCTCCTTAGGGGAATGTCACTTGTTGATGGCTTAAGTGTACATTAATTTTTTTAAATTAGACTGCGATATAAAAGTGCAAGTAGTGTCTATTTTGTGAGACTTTTGGTGCTTCCTGACGAGAGGCTGACAGTCCTTACCGAATTCCCACAATTAAAAGTCGGTAACTGATTAAAATGTCTAAAGAAACAAGTATTCAATTACATGACTTTTGCACAACTCTCTTTTGAGCATAGGCCAAAAGAGAGGATTTGAACAAAATGTGTACGCATTAGCGCAGGTTGGCGATGGACTGTAGCATCATAAGAAAGGCATTAATCGAGGCAATCGACGCCGACTCATGCATAGTATGGTAACCCGTAGTTGGGATCTGCAATGTGGTACCGTCGACCAAACCGTTAGACGCGGCGATGATGCGGCCAAGCTCAGTACTACCAAGCGAGCTGGGCGCTTGGCCTGCGGCCACCAATTTTTCGTTCTCTGCTTCCACGTAGCGGTTTTTGTACAAATAACTAAAGCCGATCTCTTCACACAACTTTTCCAACAAGGCCGTACTTTCCTCGTTAAAGGATGCGTTGGCGTCTTTTTCACGCAATACCAATAGTTGTTGGTTCGCACTTTCAATGTCTGGGAAGGGGCTGGTGTCGACTACGAACAGGCGGTTCGTTGTGCCACCGAATCGGCGGAACCATTCCAACAAGTAACGCCAGCTCTTACCGGCTTCTTCTTGTGCGGTGAAGAAGGCAGTGCCTTTAAAGCCTAAGCTGAATAGATGGACGAGTGACGCAGCCGTGAGCACGTTATCGAGCTGACCTTCTAAGCGATCACCATTTTTCGACAAAGTATCTTCAAAGGCTACTGGCGTACCGGCAACCACGCCTTCTAAGCCCTCTACTTCAAAGATTAAGTTGTTGCGAAACTCACAAATATAACCGTTGCGGATCATGCCTTTGCCACGGTATACCCCAGACCAAGGCTCGTAAGCGTAAACCCCTTCTTGGTTAAAGCGCTCTGTGACCTTGGTCATTAGCTGCTCGGAAACGGAGTTGTTGAGCAAGTCCGTACGGTTGGCGGACACAAAGGCTGCGTATTGGAATTCATTTGGCCCGGTACAAACCAATCCATGACGGTCAATGTGGGCGGAAAACATGGTGCTAAAAGGGTCACTGCCCTGAGCGACTAGGACACCTTCATACCAGGTCACATTGGCGCCGCGTTCTTCCAACTCACGTTGAAGTACACGAAAAAAGGAATGCTCGGCACCTACGACAGAGGGCGCGCGAATCAGGCGTTTAAGTAGGTCAATGAATTCTTCGTTTAGCACGCAGTTAGATCCTCATGAATGCTGCATTGGAAAATCCGATCATAGATTTTTTTTCTCATAATAACAGCGATTTGTGATCGCTTTTGAGAACAATTGTAGGCAATAAACCACTAAAACGCCGTGTTATGGGTATAAGTCGATGGAAACTTGCATGTTTCTGTTTTGAGAGGCGGGAAGAATCGCTTCACAAGAGGTGCTCGAAATCAATAATCACAGCATCTTTGGTAAATATGATATTGATAATGGTTCTTATAATTGTTATTTTCTTTTTAATTAGCGATATCTAATATAATTGATAATGTCAACTATCTTAATTTAAAGGGGAATAAAACAATGAAAAAAAGCCTACTTGCGATGTTGGTTGCTGCAGGTGCGATGCAAGCTGGTGCCACGTCTTATGAGTTTGATGTGACGTTAAAAGGCTACCAAGGTGAGGCAACATCATCGGTGTCTTACGGCGGCCAAATTGCCCGTCATGCGTTGCATAACTCATTGAAGAAAGTCGTGAGTCAGGGAGATGAAGCGGCCATGTTGCAATACCTGTCTGATAAAGGCGAAGGTCGCAAGATTCTGGACCCAGTAAGCAAGGAAGGCTTCCCGATTAAACAAGCGAACATTGATGAACTATCAAAAGGTAAAGATCTGCTATCCAGCGCCTACGATGGTGTGATCACCGGTTGGCCAGGTAACCCAACGGGTCAAGAGCTACTGAAGCAACTGGTACAACAAGCGGCAAAGACCAAGCAAGGTTATGACCCAGTGAATGGCTACGACTACGTACAGCTAGTGTCGAAGTTCGCTATGGGCGCGGTGTTCTACAACAAAGCGGTGAACCACTACCTAGAAGAGAAGCTAGAAGCGGATCAGAACCCGAATGATAAGGCCTATGAACAGGGCGTACCTTACACAGGTAAAGAACACGTTTGGGATGAAGCCTTTGGATACTTTGGTGCCCCAGCTAATGGTCTAGAGCTAACGGCTAAAGACGTGGTGCAGATTACTAAGCAAAACCCAGACTACTTTGCTAAAGCGGATGCTAACGGCGACGGTGTGGTGGATCTGAAGTCCGAAATGGCGTTTGCCCATGCCTACTATGCTGCCAGCATTGATGCCGATGCAGGCACCAACTACTTCCACACCATCATGCAGGCGTTTGTTGATGGTCGTCAGTTGATTGCCGATGCCAAAGGTGAACGTCTAACGGATGCGCAACGCACGGAATTAAAAGGCCATGCAGCGACGATCGCGACAGCGTGGCAACAAGTGATCGCCGAAGCCGCGTTTAAGTACGCCGGTAGCGTCTACGAAGACCTAGAGAAAATTGCCGTAGTAGAAGAAGCCCACGGTGATGTGAGCAAATCTTTCCGTAACTACGTGAAACATTGGGGCGAGCTAAAAGGTTTTGCCTTGGCATTGGAAGCAGCCGGTCGTGACCTTGGTAAAGCGCAAGCGAACCTTGATCGTTTGATCGGCTTTAGCCCAGTTTTGTTCGGCGATGCGCAAGTGGTCGCACAAGACGGCAAAGGCGGCTTTGTACAAGCGTCTGCGGGCAGCATGCAAGAATACAAGCTGAACATGCTGAAAGTACAAACCCTATTGGCGCAACAGTTTGCGCTTAAGGCGAAGTTAGAAGACAAAACTGGCGGTATGAGCGATGTGTTAAAGCAAATCGACGCCGCAGGTAAGAGTGCTGAGAACGACTAAGTTCGAAGGACAGACATTATTGGATAGCCATAATGCTGGATAATTTTGTCGTATGGTTAGTAGACGAGCTGGCGCAAGCTGGCTCGTCTCTGATCGACACCAGTAAACGAGTGTCGCTTTGGTATTTGTTGTCGGCCGTGCTGTTCGCGTGGTTTATCTTAACACTGCGTTACGGCCTAGTGGGCTGGCAGCGCATCAAACCCTACTTGTCTTGGTGTGTCTGGTGGCACCATTCCGCACGCACCGATTATCAATTATGGCTCGCCAATCGTTTGTTGCTGGCCATCCTGATTCCGAAAACCCTCACCCAAGCGCTTTGGATTAGCTGGCTCTACTTTTATTGGCAGGAACAGGGCTTTAGTGATCTGCAACTTGGTTGGTCGACCACTATGGTTATGGTGGTATTTAGTTTTTGTTACTTTCTGCTGGATGACTTCTCACGCTTTATGGTGCATTGGGCGATGCATAAAAGTCCGTGGTTATGGGCCTTTCATCAGGTACATCACAGTGCCAAAGTACTGACGCCTTTCACGGTATTTCGTACCCATCCTGTTGAAGGCATTCTATTTTTCTTACGATCGATGGCTTCTCAGAGCTTAGTCATCAGCGTGTTTCTGGTGGCGTTTCCCAATCAAGTCAGTCTGTGGCAAGTGTTTGGCGTCTTGGTGACCACCTTTATCTTTAATGTACTGGGTGCGAACCTAAGACACTCAGGCGTGGCGCTAAGCTATGGCCCACGCATTGAAAAGTGGCTGATTTCCCCTGCGCAACACCAAGTACACCACTCCGTGGCGCGCGAGCATTACGATCGTAATTTTGGTGTCACCTTAGCCATTTGGGATCGGCTCTTTGGTAGCTGGCATCAAGGGCATGATGACCAAGTGATCCGTTATGGCACAGGGCAAAACATTGATGACATGGGACTACTCGGTCAGTGGCTACAGCCGTTTAAAGACTGCTTTGCGATGGTTTTGCGCATACTTAAAAAACTCATTCCTACTGGCCAAAAAAAACGCCCAACCCAGTAAAACTGTGAAGGGCGCCCCTAGGTGGGAGAGTGTCTCAGTGTGAGACAAAGTTAAGGTCGGACAAAAAACGCTAATAACACTTAAGACTGGGTCGATAGGTCGGCTTCAGCCTGTGCCAGCATGTTGAATTCCTCTTCAGGCGTTTTCGCGACCAGACGGTTTTTGCTGTACAAGAAGAAGTAGGCGGCACCGATCACGAACAACGCCAAGGTGTACATAAAGGCGCGTGGATCGTAAGCGTACACACCCGTTAGCGCGACAATCGACAGTACTAAGGCAACGCTCGAAGTGAACACACCGCCCGGTGTTTTGTATGGGCGCTCAAGCTCAGGTTGTTTCACGCGAAGCAAGATGTGGCTTAATGCCATCAGTGCGTAAGAAACCGTCGCACCGACAACCGCCATGCCCAGCATCAAATCCCCTTCGCCTGTTAAAGAGGCTAGGAAACCAAACACTCCTGGTACGATCAAGGCACGTGCGGGCACTTTACGCTCGTTAGTCAGCGACAGACTCTTTGGCAAATAGCCTGCACGTGATAGAGCGAATACCAAACGGCTGTAGCCGTAAATGATCGAGAAGAATGAGGCAATCAGACCCGCTAGGGCTAGCACGTTTACCAGCGTTGCAAGGGTTGGTTTGCCTGCTACGTTTAATGCATCTACTAATGGGACCGCACTGCCGCCGATTGCTTCGGCACCAGTCACACCCGCTAGTAGGAACACGACAAGTGTCGCTGTGAACAGTAGGAAAATCATGGCGCCGATGATGCCTTTAGGCACATCTTTAGCTGGGTTCTTGGCTTCTTCCGCGGCCAAGGGTACGCCTTCTACCGCAAGGAATAACCACATCGCAAATGGCAACGCTGCCCAGACACCGTACCAGCCAAAGGGCATAAACTCTGATGCGCCAGCGGCATCCGTGGGTGCAATATCGAATAGACGAGAAGCGTCGAAATCACCGATCAGAGCAATGGCTGTCCCTAGAATGGCAACCACCGCTAGACCAGAAATCACCATCATCACTTTAAGGGCTTCACCTACCCCCGCTAAATGAATACCGATAAACACCAAGTAGAATAGGGCATAGACCACAGGGCCATTAAAGCCCAAAAGCTCTTCGACCGCCGAGCCAATAAAGATCACGATCGCGGCAGGCGCGAGCGCGTATTCGATGAGTACGGCAAGGCCAGTCATATAGCCGCCCACCGGGCCCATCGCTTGGCGGGCAAAGCTATAACCGCCGCCAGCTGCAGGGATTGATGCCGACATTTCTGCCAAGGATAAAACCAGTGTTAGGTACATGATACCCATTAGTACCGCTGCTACCGCAAAGCCGCCCCAGCCCGCTTCGGCAATACCGAAGTTCCAACCTGCGAAGTCACCAGAGATAACGTAAGAAACACCTAAACCTGCTAGCAAGAGCCAGCCGGCGGTGCCGCGTTTGAGCTGGCGTTTTGCCAGATATTCTTGATCCATTTGTTCAGCCATGTGTGTTCCTCATGTGTCTGTATGGTTATGTTTTTAAAGGTCTTTCTTATCTACTTCTGAGCAATCAGGAAGTTGTTATTATGGTTGTCGTGTTCGAGCGCCGACTCGTCGGTGCGGTCTTTCAGTTGCACCCCTGAAAGCTGTTTCGTTCGCGCCTCATTAAGTAGGTAACGAGTTTTGCGGCTGGCTTCGGGATAGTTCAATCCCGCCGTGCGGATATTGGAAATACAGTTGCGGTAGGCATCGGTTTTGCCCGATTTAGGTGCCCAAGTAAGGTACAAGCCCATACTGTCTGGAGAACTTAGCCCTGGGCGCTCACCGATCAGAACCACCACGCATTTGGCATTCAATAACTCACCTATAGGGTCGCCAATGGCGACACGGCCTTGCTCGACAAAGCAGAGTGGCGCAATCGACCACGGCTCAGGACCGCTGGTTAGCTGTGGGATTAATTCACTTAAAAACGGCAGCGTATTTTCTTCAATCGCTAACGCCGACAAGCCATCGACGATCACGAAAGCTAGATCGTATGCTTCGTCGTTGAGGTAGGCATGGTCTTCTAAGGTTTGCTCTGAGGCTTTATTTAGTAGGCGTCCATAGTCTGGGCGTTGCAGATACATATCACGATGCTCTGCACGGCTATGTAGGCGCAGTGGCTGACCTTTAGGGCACCAGCTTTGTGCAGTTAAACTCTCAATCAAACCATCGATATTGAGCGGCGTATGCACGGCATCAATCGCTTGTGCGTGCGCTAATTGAAAGGCTAATAAGTGCTTGGTGGGCACACTGACGCCCGCGCGACCAAGGCCAATCCGGGCATCGGTAAATTCACGTAGGCGCTGCCATGGATTTTCAATCACTGGATCATTGGTTGGGTGAGTTGGAAAGACACGCTTCATATTAATGGCCTCCCAGCAGTCGTTTTAGCGACTTTTCAAACGCCGATGGAATCTGATGATTCAAAGTGAACTGATCGTCATGGAAGATATTTGTGTGCTTCAGCCATTGATCAAACTCGGGTGCAGGGTTTAAGCCCAGCGCTTGGCGTACATACATAGCATCGTGGAATGAGGTGGTTTGATAGTTAAGCATGATGTCATCTGAGCCAGGGATACCCATGATAAAAGTACAGCCTGCCACCGCCAGCAGTGTCATCAAGTTATCCATATCGTTTTGATCGGCTTGGGCGTGGTTGGTGTAACAGACATCACAGCCCATTGGCAGGCCAAGTAACTTGGCGCAGAAATGATCTTCTAGACCCGCGCGGGTGATTTCTTTGCCATCAAACAAATACTCAGGACCGATAAAGCCCACCACGGTATTCACCAACAGTGGCTTGAACTTGCGTGCCACCGCGTAGGCGCGGGCTTCACAGGTTTGTTGATCGACATTGTGATGGGCATTAGCCGAAAGGGCGCTACCTTGACCAGTTTCAAAGTACATGACGTTGTCACCCACGGTGCCGCGTTTTAGGGAAAGCGCAGCCTCGCGGGCTTCGGCCAAGGTGGCAAGGTTAAAACCAAAACTGTCATTGGTGGCTTGGGTGCCACCGATGGATTGAAACACCAGATCCACTGGCGCACCTTGCTCAATACATTCGATGGTGTTGGTCACGTGTGTTAACACGCAGGATTGGGTGGGGATCTGATAATGCTGGATCACTTCGTCCATCATTTTCATCAAGCGACAAGCTTGTGCCACGTTGTCGGTGGCGGGGTTAATACCGATCACCGCATCGCCGTTGGCGTACATCAAGCCGTCTAAGATACTGGCCGCAATGCCTGTCAGGTCATCAGTCGGGTGATTCGGCTGTAGGCGCGTTGAAAGATGACCCGGTAGGCCGATGGTGTTACGAAACGCGGTTTTTACATGGCATTTTTTGCCGACCAAAATCAGGTCTTGGTTACGCATGATTTTGCTGACCGCCGCGGCCATTTCTGGCGTGATGCCGTCGCGGACTTTTTCCAATATGGCAGGTGTCGCCATATCACTTAGTAACCAATCGCGAAAACCACCGACAGTTAGGTGTGAAATCGGCGCAAAGGCTAGCTTGTCGTGTTCATCAATGATCAGTCGGGTGATTTCATCGTCTTCGTAGGGGACGACGACTTCTTCTAAAAATAGCTTTAATGGCACATCGGCCAGCGTCATCTGGGCAATGGCGCGCTCTTCCGCTGTTTCAGCTGCAACGCCTGCCAGACGATCACCGGAGCGTGCGGGAGTGGCTTTGGCCATCAAATCGGCCAAGCTTTTAAAGCCAAATGTCCGCTCACCCACTGTGTGTCGAAAGCGAAATTGAGTCTGCGCATTTGTCATAGTGAAACTTTTCCGTCTACTGTTAAAAGCCTGTTTGATAACGCTGCCTTATGGGCATGAAGATTGCTGGCTAGAACGCTCAGCAAGTTATGACATTTTGTTAAATGTGTATGAAAAGGCGTTATCGAATTTTGGCAATTTTTAAAAATCCTTATAAATCAAATGACTATAAAAATTTCAGGTTTGCGTTTTGCGCAAATTTGATAGTCGGAG
The DNA here is from genome assembly GCF_057626615.1 of Marinomonas sp. HM11-D. Lineage (NCBI taxonomy): Bacteria > Pseudomonadati > Pseudomonadota > Gammaproteobacteria > Oceanospirillales > Oceanospirillaceae > Marinomonas > Marinomonas sp. HM11-D. The sequence continues at coordinate 72,489 of NZ_JBMMKT010000011.1, forward strand.
AACAACGATGACAGGGATAGAAACACTAAATGCACCAAAAAAGAGCGTTAAAGTGTCCTTTAAAGAGGCCTTTGATGCGGATTTACACGCCAGTAACCTCACCAATTGGCAACAGGAGTACGATCAAACCAGTCGTGGCGGTTTTCGTGGCGCCATCGTCGAGTTGCCATTTAGCGATCTGCAAGTATTCAAGGAAGTGACCAGCCAAGCGCTGCAGCAAAAATGCGTGGTGTGGCCGGATTCTGTCTGGCTGGGCATTCCACTTAGCGGTCAAGAGGAAAGTCGTATCAATGGTCTGACTGTGCGTGAGCAGCATATTATGTGCCGCCCGGGTGGCTGTGAGTTTGAGCTGACCACACCGCAGGACTATGAACTGTTTGGTATGGTGGTAAAGCTGCCAGCACTGATGCGCATGGCGAAGATCCATGGTGTGGATTTGAATTGGTCGGAACTGACCGAGCATGGTCGTTTGGCCTTACCTGAGAAAACCCTCACCGATGTGCGTTATGTGTTAACGCGCTTACTCAATGGTCAAGCGATCAACGCCATGCCCGAGCGCTTAGCTCATGACCTACTTATGATGGCACTACTTGAGGTGCTCAAAGCCGAGCAACCCGCCCCAGCACAGACGCAAAGTTATCATCATCGCAAGCAGGTGGTGGACACGGCGCGGGCGTTTATTCACGACCATCCAGATACGCCACTGACGGTAACGGATTTATGTGAAGTGGCGAATGTCAGTCGTCGTACCCTGCAATACGCGTTTGAAAGTATCCTGTCTATTAGTCCGATTCAGTACCTGCGTATGTCGCGTTTGAATGGTGTGCGTCGTGAGCTGATCGTCGCCGAAGAGGGCGTGAACGTGGCGGATATTGCGGCAGAATGGGGCTTTTGGCATATGAGTCAATTTGCCAAAGATTATCGCATGTTATTTGGTGAACTGCCTTCCCATACTCGCACTCAGTCCCATTCATAGTCTTGGTATGACTTGATGAAAACTAAGCCATCTAGCTTGTGTTAGGTGGCTTTTTTATGGTTTTCTACCTGCCAAGTTCTCCTTGTCCATTGCGGCACTTATTCCATCCGGTTGTCGTGAGATCTTGTAAAAATAGTCAAATAAAATTGATTTCAGTAATCATTCTCATTTAGGATTGCGGGCGTATTGTATTCCATAGTGAGGTTGATGAAATGTTTTTGCCCATGAGAACACCTGTATCTGAGCATGTGCGTCGCGCTGTGCTAGCGTCTTTGATGGCTGTTGGAGCGGTTCACATTAGCGGCGTTCAAGCCAATGAAGTGCTGGGTGTGATTACCGTAGAAGACGAGCAGATCGCCAAGGAAGGGCAGCCGGTACAAGGATACGTTGCGAAAAGTAGCGTCAGTGCCACCAAAACTAATACGCCGATTACGGAAACGCCACAAGCCGTCTCCGTGATTACGCGCGATCAAATGACGGATCAAGGTGCGATTGGGGTCCGTGAAGCGCTGCGTTATAGCTCCGGTGTTGGCGCCGAGCGTTATGGTTTTGACAGTCGTGGCGATGCGGCGTCAATCCGTGGTGGCGATCCGGTGTTCTTTTTAGATGGCTTGCAAAAAACATTTGGCTCCTACGCGTCGCCGCGCACCGATGCTTATACCCTAGAAAGTATCGATGTGATTCGTGGGCCAGCGTCGGTGTTATACGGTCAGGGGCCAGTGGGCGGTGTGATTAATATGGTGTCTAAGCGTCCCCAAGCCACCTCATCGAACGAGCTTGAGTTACAAGTAGGCAATTATGATCGTAAACAAATCGCTTTAGACTCCACCGGTAAACTTAATGAAGACGGTTCATTGTTGTATCGCTTGATTATGGTTGGCCGTGATAGCGATACTCAGGTGGATCAAGTTGCAGACGATCACTTACTGATTAAACCGTCTTTGACATGGCGTCTATCAGAGGATACCGATTGGACCCTGTCGATGCTGCGTCAAGATGATCATAGCGGCACCTCCTCCCAATTCTTACCCCTGTATGGCACCCTTTACGCTGCCCCGTATGGCTTACCAACCATCACCAGCAACAGTTTTATCTCAGAGCCGGACTTTGATAAGTACGATACCGAAGAAACGGCCATTACCTCGCAATTTCGTCACCGCCTAGACGACACTTGGGAGTTGAGTCAGAACTTGCGCTACTCAGAAAGCGATGTGACCTATCAAACGATTTATCCCGTGTTCACGCCGGCACTCAAGGCAAACGGTGACATTGCGCGGGTGGCGTATGCAAAAAACAGTTACCTAGATGCGCTGACGGTGGATAACCGCGCGGCGGCGACATTTGATACAGGTCGAGTGAGTCATAATGTGCTGTTGGGTGTGGATTACCAAAATGCCGAATCAGGCGGAGAAACCGCTTACCTTGGCAATATCGGCGACATTAATGTTTACAACCCTGTGTACGGAAACTACACCGGCATTAGTCGTAGCGATTACAGCGATATCGCGGCAAACACCATTGAGCAAACGGGTGTTTACCTGCAGGATCAAATGTACCTTGGGGATCATTGGGTCGTGTTGGCGGGTGGCCGCTACGATCATGCTTCTAACCGCACCGAAGGTGGCGCAAGTTACACCGACGAAGCCTTCACTAAGCGCATTGGCACCATGTATCTGATGGATTCAGGAGTAAATCCATTTATTAGCTACTCTGAGTCCTTTACACCGATGACTGGGGTTGATGCCAATGGCGATTCTTACAAGCCGCTACGTGGTGAACAGGTCGAGATGGGGGTGAAATACCAGCCAGTGGGGTCGAACGATCTGTACACGGCCACCCTGTATAACTTGTATGAGAAAAACCGTCGCATGTCGGACCCGAATAACCCGACTAATTCCATTCAAGCGGGTAAAACCCGTGCGCGCGGTTTAGAGCTGGAAGCGAAAACAGCGATCACGCCGCAGTGGGATTTGATTGCGAACTACGCCTACACGGATACGGAAGTGTTAAAAGGTGCCAATGAAGGCGCACGCATTGCCAGTGTGCCAGAACACAACGCTTCCGTTTGGAGCCAGCATGATTTCTCTTCCATCCTAGAAGGCTTACGTGCTGGTGCTGGAGTGCGTTATGTGGGTTCAAGCTGGGGTGGCCAAGACCGAGTGAAAACACCAGACGTGACCTTGGTGGATGCCATGATTGCTTACACTCAGGATAACTGGGAAGCCTCATTGAATGTTACCAACTTGGAAGATAAGCAATACTACGCCACTTGTTTGGCCCGTGGTGACTGTTTCTTTGGTGCTAGCCGTACCGTGGTGGGTTCATTTAAATACCACTTTTAAACCCTGTTGCGGGTTAAGTTAGTCGCATAAAAAAACCTCGACCTTCTAAGAAGATCGAGGTTTTTTATTGACTGTAACAGGGCTTAGCGGCGCATTAAATAGAGGAAATAAGCCCCGCCAATCAAGGAAGACAAAAGTCCTGCGGGGAATTGCCATGGGAACCAAAGTACTCGCCCGACCCAATCGGCCAGCACCATTACTAGGGCGCCCAACACAGCGGCGCTGAGCATTTGCTTTAGGGCACTGTGTTGCTGTAATGCCCGTGCCATATGTGGCGCTAACAAACCAATAAAGGTTAAGGGACCAATAAAAGCGGTACATAGGGTGGTCAGTAGCGCGACCAAGATCAGCGTTAAGCGACGTACTTGCAGGCAGTTTAAGCCGACGCTACTGGCACTCACCGCCCCTAATTCAATCAAGTCGAACCAACGGTGCAGGGCCAATGGCAAGCAAGCCAACATCAGTGTGCCTGCGGCGAGCCAAGCCACGTCAGCATAGGTAAGTAAATAGGTGGAGCCAGATAGCCAAGTAAGTAAGGCACTGGCGTTTGCTTGGCCTGCTAATGTGATGCGTAAAATCGCGTCTAAGCCAGCGCTTAAGGCAATCCCGGTTAAGAGTAATTGCGCGGGTTCAAAGCGTTGCTTGCGACCGAGCCACCAAAGTAAAGCGGTGACGCCAAGCGCCCCAGCAGAGCCGAGTAAAATCTGTTCATAACGCAGCAAGGTAAGGCCGAAAAAGCTGCACAGCACTAGGGTTAATGCCGCGCCTGAACTCATGCCCAGTACTTCAGGGCTGGACATGGGATTGTGGGTCAGACGTTGGATTAGGGTGCCAGCCAAGGCAAGGCCTATGCCTGCAAAACAGGCCCCCAACACTCTGGGCAAACGTAGGTCCATCAGCGTCCCGCCATAGGATATATGAAATCCTTGAGCATCTTGATTGACGCCCAAGGCCAGTAGCATGGCAAGGAGTAAGGCCAAACTCGACAGACTGATGACTTTAATAAAAGAGGTGCGCTGATAATGATGCGGTGCTTCTGCCGTGGACTTTAGCTGCGCAGGCCAGCGTTGTCGTTGCAGCAACCACAATAAAAACGGTGCACCGAACAGGGCGGTCATGGCTCCGGTGGGTAACAGCTCCCCCGTTGCTTGCGAAATCGGTTGGCTCAGCAAGTCTGCCAAGAGCAGCATCAAGCTCCCCATCAAACCACTGAACAACAGCTGCCAAGGCAGGCGACGTACGCCTAATAAACACACTATGCCGGGGGCGACGATACCGACAAAGCCAATGATGCCTACCTCACAGACCACTACGGCGGTCATAAAAATGGTCAAAGCGAGCACCAATAGCTTTAGGCGTTTCACATTCACGCCGAGGTTATTCGATACGCCATCGCCTAATGCCAACGCCGATAACGGACGTTGTAGCAAAGCAATACCAATAGCGGCGAGGGTAAGCCAGGGCAACATACGTAGTAGCGGCTCCCAACTGCTTTGATTCAAAGCGCCAGCGCCCCAAATAAAGACGCTGCTGAGGTGACGTTCATTCACCAGCATCAGCATGGTATTGATGGCCCCCACAAACAGATTGACTACCATGCCGGAGAGCACCAAATGAATCGGCGCTAAGCCTTTCTTAGCGGCCATCCAAAACACCAGCGCAGTACAGATCACTGCGCCGGCAAACGCTGGTAAATACGTTGGCAGCGCAAGAGTTGGTGGGATTAATAAAATGCTCAGCACTATGCCTAATTGAGCTCCTGTAGCCACCCCAAGGGTAGTCGGCGCGGCAATTGGGTTACGTAAAATAAACTGCATCACGCATCCTGCCAACGCTAAAGCAAAGCCACACACCAACGCCATGGCGAGGCGTGGCAAGTAGGTTAGATGGGTAATCAGTTGTTGGTAATCACCAGTGTCATAGTGAAACAGCGTTTGCAAAAATAATGACCAACCGCCGGAGTAAGGTACGGTGACTTGTACTAACAGCGCTGAAAGTGTTAGCAGCGCCAAGGGCGCTGCTAATCGAGGTAAAGAACTGACCATGGGCATAGTCCGTGTTAGAAGAGGTTAGTGAGTGGGGACGGTAAGTAATTGCACCAGTTGATCGCTGAAGCGCTGGGCGGAAATCAAGCCACCGAAGGTCCAAATAGCGGGTAACTCATAGACATTATTGCTACGGCTGAAGGCCATCGCTTGCCACAGTGGCGAGTGGTAGAGCGTTTCCTTGTCGCTGGCTTTTAGTGGCCCGAACAGTATCGCTTTAGCCGATTGATGGGCGGCCACTTGGGCGATTTCTGCGTTAGAAAAACCCCAAGCATTGGTGGGTTCTTGCCAAGAGTTGTTAAGGCCCATGGCGGTAATGGTGGCGTTGACCATGGAGCCTTGACCATGAATCCGCACGGTTTGTTGATTCAGCACACGCAGAAACAGTAAGGGCGCCTGGACGGACTGCGACAAGCGTTCGCCATTGCGTTTAAGAGTGGCGTCGGTTTGCTGGATCACCGCTTCGGCTTGTGATTGTCGATCAAACAATTGGCCTAAGGTTAAGGTCACTTGCTTGGCGTTTTCGAGCGGTTGTTTATTGGCTTCATAAATACCAAACACCAAGGTCGGCGCGATTTTTTGTAGCTTTTCTAAGGCTGGCAGCAGATAGGAGCTGATCAGAATGACATCGGGCTTTAATTGACTAATTTGCTCCAAGTTAGGTTCGCTACGCGAGCCCACATCCACCGTGCTATCCGGCAGGGCTGGATAAGCCACCCAGTCTTTATAGCCAACGCCATCGGCCGCGCCGACAGGTTCAATACCTAGGCTAAGCGCCGTTTCGGTTAACGACCAATCTAGGGCAACGACACGCTTTGGTGTCTGCTCAAAGTGATGTGAGCCACGTTGATCGGTAATGGTGAGTGCGCAGGCAGTGTGTGTCATAAGGGCACAAAGGCAGAGCAGAACATATTTCATAGAAAAGCCTCAAGCAATGTAACTGACCGGTTGGCCGGTGTGAGGATGGGGAAAAAGGGCCAGCTTGATGCCGTAGATGTTTTCCAGCGTCGCGCTGTTCATCATGTCTTCGGGCTGGCCTTGGGCGATCACTTGTCCAGAATGTAGGGCAATCAGATGATCACTGAACTTGGCGGCCATGTTGACGTCATGCAATACCATGATCACGGTTAAGCCGAGTGTCTGATTCAGTTGGCGGATTAGGGCCAGCAGTTCGTGTTGATGGGCGATGTCTAAAGCTGAGGTGGGTTCATCCAGCAGAATGCACTCGCTCTGTTGTGCCAAGAGCATAGCCACCCAAGCCCGTTGCCGTTCGCCGCCGGAGAGGGTGGCGACAAAGCGATCTTGGTAGTGAGTGAGTTCGACTTGCTCGATGGCATCATCAATGATGTCCCAGTCGGCCTGGCTGTAACGGCCAAACGCCCCTTTCCAAGGGTAACGGCCAAAGCTCACCAGTTCGCGTACCGTAATGCCATCGGTAATAGGCGGATGCTGCGGCAGATAGGCGATTTTCATGGCAAAGCGTTTATGGTCAAAGCTGTCGAGTGCTTGTCCATCAACCAAAATGCGGCCTTGGTGCGGTGCCTGTTGGCGACTCAATAATTTCATCAGCGTCGATTTGCCGCAGCCATTGTGCCCTAGTAGCGTGGTGATCTTGCCCTTGTCAAACTCTAAGCTGGTGGGCTGAAGTATGGTGCGCTCGGCGACCTTAAAAGAAACCTGGGTAAGCTTAAACATAGGATTACAGTGCTCAATAATGTTGCGCTAAACATACCATAGCTAGATCTATTTGATAATGCTTATCACATTCATTATCATCTAGTGATTCTGAAGAGAGATTTGAGGCTAAAAATCCTATGGCGCAAATTAGCACCGTTGAGCAACTACAAACCCTGTATAAGGCGCCGCATCCGATTGTGCTGCAAAAGGCCATTCCCGCGTTAGAACAGCATTCACAAACCTTTATTGCCCATAGCCCATTTGTGGTGCTGTCGACGCAAACCGCGCAGGGCAAAATGGATATCTCACCACGCGGTGGCCCCGCGGGATTTGTGCAGGTGTTGGATAATGAGCATCTGTTGTTTGGCGATCATGCCGGTAATAACCGCCTAGATACGCTACGTAACCTACTGCATAACCCTGAGATCAGTCTGTTGTTTATTATTCCAGGCTTACATGAAGTGTTGCGTGTCAAAGGGCGCGCTAGCTTGCATGATGATGAAGACTTGATTGAACGCTGTTTAGAGGGCAACAAACGTCCTAAGCTGGTGGTGAAAATCGCCGTCAGTGAACTGTTTTTTCATTGCCCCAAAGCTATGTTGGTGGGCAATGTTTGGAACAGCGAAACCTTTTCAAAGCGCGATATTCTGCCGTCGTTGGGACAGATTGTGCAGGATCAATTAGGACTTGATGCTTTGGTCTAAGAGCGAAGATATGTTCTTTGATTGCAAAACAAAGGCCGCTTAGGTTTCCCTAAGCGGCCTTGTTCTATGTGCGAGAAAGGCTCAGCGATTATTTGTTCGCTTGTTTTTTCTCTAGGCGTTTTTCCCAGAAATCCGCACCCTGAATACCCAAGGCTTTAGGATCGAAGGTGTATTCTTCAACGCCTGCGGCTTTTTGATCTTCGTAGTCTTTCAGCGCTTTCATGGTTGGGCGGGCCATAAAGAAGATCACGATGATACCGACGATGTTCAACCACGCCATCAAGCCAACGCCCACGTCACCTAGGTTCCAGATGTAACCCGCAGTGTTTACGGTACCGTAAGCCACCATGAACATGATCAATAGCTTAACCAAGGTTAGAGGAACATGTAGTTTTAGCGCACGGCGTAGGTAAGCCACGTTCGTTTCAGCAATGTAGTAGTAGGCTAGAATCGTGGTGAAGGCGAAGAAGAACAACGCGATACCGACAAAGATAGAACCGAAGCTACCAAAGATGCTTTGCAGCGCCATTTGCGTAAACGCTGGTGACGCAATGATCACATCCGCTGGCACGTTTTGTACGATGAACTGGCCATCAGGCAGTGTGCCTTGAACGTTGTATTGCTGTGTTAGCAGGATCATTAGCGCAGTAGCAGTACATACAAATAGTGTGTCTACATATACAGAGAAGGCTTGTACTAGACCTTGTTGCGCAGGGTGCTGAACTTCTGCGGCTGCAGCGGCGTGAGGACCTGTACCTTGACCCGCTTCGTTAGAGTAGACACCACGTTTTACACCCCAACCGATCGCTGCACCAAAACCTGCTTGCGCAGAGAAGGCATCAGAGATGATTAGACCGAAAACGCCAGGCACCTGATCAAGGTTTAGGAACACCACAATCAATGCCATGATGATGTAACCCATCGCCATGAATGGCACGATAACTTGAGTAAAGTTCGCGATACGTTTGATACCACCGAAGATGATGAATGCTAGTACCACTAGGATCACTGCCAGCGCCACCATTTTGGTGGTGCCGACTTCACCAAATGAGGTCGAAATGATGTCGCCAGGGCCAAAGACTTGTGCCACGGCGTTACCCACAGAGTTGGCTTGAATACCAGGTAGGAACACACCACAGGCAATGATGGAAGCTAGTGCGAATAGGACGCCTAACCATTTCATGCGTAGGCCTTTCTCGAAGTAGTAGGCTGGGCCACCACGGTATTGGCCGTCATCGTTTACCTTGTAGATCTGACCTAGTGTCGATTCTGCGTAGGCAGTACTTGCGCCAAGGAAGGCCACGACCCACATCCAGAATACTGCGCCTGGGCCACCGAAACCGATTGCCGCGGCCACACCAGCGATGTTACCGGTACCCACACGACCTGAAAGAGATACCGCTAACGCTTGGAACGACGAGATGCCTTTTTCAGATGGCGTTGAGTTAAACAGCAACGACCACATTTCTTTGAAGTGACGGACTTGTGCGAAGCGCGTCAAAATTGAGTAGAACAGACCTGCGCCCAAGCATAGGTAAATGAGGGCAGGGCTCCAGATGATTCCGTTGAGGAAATCAATGAAAGCTTGCATAGAAGTTCTCCTGTGATAAGCGCTCGTTGAGCGTTTTCTAATTTTTGTGATGCAAATTGTCGCTAGTATTTAGCAAATTGTAGTTTACGGTCGTCGTGCAGAGGACATTGTGTAAACTTTTGGATGTATTAAGCACGAGTTGTGTAAATCAAGGGTTGGAATCTAACACGCAGTGTGTTCTTTGAACATTTGACTAATTGATACAATGTGTTGCTAGTTGATTCTATATGAGATCCAAGTGGTTTTAATTATCAGCTTAGCTTGGCGTACCAAGCTGACAAGGAAATTTATTCTATAATTTCATTTAAGTTAATAAAACATTGCCTTTTAGATGGTTTATTATCAATCAATGAAGGTCTAATATTCACTTCATCAGATCAACAGATCACAATGAATGTCTTCAGGAGTCCAGTATGTCTAAAGTCGCTTTTGTTTCTCACGGTGGTGGTCCAATGCCAGTATTGGGCGATCCTAGTCACGCTGAGTTGGTGTCTACTTTGAAAGACCTAACACAACAATTACCGCAGCAACCTTCGGTGATTGTGATGATTAGTGCGCACTGGGAAACCACTGGCTTTGAAATCACCGCTGGTGCGAATCCTGATCTAATCTACGACTACTACGGTTTCCCAGAGGTGTCGTACCAACTTCAATATCCAGCACCTGGCGCCCCTCAGCTTGCTCGCGATATCGCGGAAAAAATGGAAGCGCAAGGCACACACATTCGTTTGAATGAAGGTCGCGGCTTTGACCACGGCATGTTTATCCCGCTGATGTTGATGTACCCAGAAGCCAATATTCCGGTATTGCAGATTTCCTTGGCGAGTTCATTGAACCCTGTTCAGCATTGGGAATTTGGTGAGCAGCTAGCCAAGGTACTGCCAGACGATGCGTTGGTGATCGGCTCGGGCTTTAGTTTCCACAACATGCGTACCTTTTTTGCGCCAAAAACCGCGCAAATTAACCATGATGTGCACGCTTTCCAGACTTGGCTAGACGACACTGCAACCAGCGCTGACGTTAGCTTAGCGGATGCCAAGGCGCGCTGGGCGAAATGGTCGAGCGTTGAAGGTGGTCGTTTCTGTCACCCACGTGAAGAACATTTGATCCCATTGATCGTGTGTCACGCGGTGGCGCAGAAGCAAGGGCAATCCATTCCCTTCACAGCATTGGATGTAGAAGCGCGTCACTTTATTTGGTAATGCTTTTTTGAGATAGGTTCCCCTCTTGATTTTAGCCGACTCCTTTGAGTCGGCTTTTTTTTTGCATAGCATAAAGCCATCAGTGAATGTTTTGCTTGGTGTATAGTGGCGTTAATAGATAGAGCGCGGCGTCGCAATGGCGCTGCAACATAGCGCTCATACAATAGCCATATCACCTTCCCATATTAGAGGACGATAGCAATGCCGACCCCATCAGAACAGCTATCCACGGCCAAGACGGCCTCCTGCCTTGAACTGAAACAGGGCATTTTGTATCACATGCGCTACACCTTGGCGCTGCGCGCGGAGCAGGCCAGCCATCGCGATTGGTGGCTGTGTTTATCGCTGGCGGTGCGTGACCGTATCATTGATGACATGGTGGCGACGCAAACCCGCCATAACGAAGACAATGTGCGTCGCTTGTACTATCTATCGATGGAATATCTGATGGGGCGTATGCTGATCAATAACGTACACAATGTGCGGGTGTTTGCCGAAGCGCAGCAGGCGATTGCTGAACTGGGGCTGTCTTGGCATGACGTATGCGATGTGGAGATGGATATGGGTCTTGGTAACGGTGGTCTGGGCCGCTTAGCCGCTTGTTTCCTAGATTCCCTCGCCACCTTAGATTTGCCCGCGATTGGCTATGGTATTTACTACGAATTCGGTCTCTTTAAGCAAGAGTTCCAAGATTGCAAGCAAGTAGAGCATCCCGATACCTGGATTAACTACGGTACTCCGTGGGAATTGATCCGCCCGGAATGCGCGCAAACGATTCAGTTTTATGGCCGCGTGGAAGAATCCTACGACAGCTTTGGTAATTACCATCCGCGTTGGGTGGACACGAAAAATGTGCTGGGTATCCCTCATGATATTCCAGTAGCAGGTTATGACACCAAAACAGTGAACTTCCTACGTCTGTGGTCGTCACGTTCGACCGAAGATTTTGACTTGGATGAGTTCAACAAGGGCGACTATGTAGAAGCGGTGCGTTCTAAAGCCATCGGTGAAACCATTTCTAAGGTCTTGTATCCCAACGATAAAAATGAAAACGGAAAAGAGCTACGTTTAGTACAGCAGTACTTCTTTGTTGCCTGTTCGTTGGCCGACATCATGCGCCGATTCGAGCGTGGTAATGGCAACGATTGGGACAAATTGCCGGAAAAAGCGGCGATTCAATTAAACGATACCCACCCAGCCATTGCGGTGGTGGAGTTGATGCGCATCTTGGTGGATGACAAGCGCCTGCAATGGGATCACGCTTGGTCGTTGGTGACGCGTATCTTTGCTTACACCAACCATACTTTGTTGCCAGAAGCACTAGAAACTTGGAGTGTGGGCCTGTTTAAAAAGGTGCTACCACGTCATTTGCAGCTGATTTATGAGATCAACTACCGCTTTATGGCCGAAGTCGAGCAACGCTGGCCGGGCCGTGACGACATCAAAACCGAGCTGTCGATCATCGAAGAAGGGAACCATAAAATGGTGCGCATGGCGCACTTAGCCGTGGTGGGGAGTCATAAGGTCAATGGTGTCGCGGCGCTGCATTCAGAGCTGTTGAAAACCGATTTGTTTGCCCGCTTCCATGAGTTTTACCCAGATAAACTGACCAACAAAACCAATGGCATCACGCCACGTCGTTGGCTGTTGAACTGTAACCTTGGTTTGGGCAAATTGTTTGAACGCTATGGTATCGAAGCCGATTGGCCGAAAAACCTAGAACGTTTGCGTAAGCTGGAAGAGTTTGCCGATGACGACGAGTTCCAATCTGCTTTTATGGCGGTGAAGCACCAAAACAAAGAGCGCTTAGCGGATGTAATTCAGGCGGAGTGTGGCGTGGAAGTCGACCCGAATGCCATGTTCGATGTGCAGATCAAACGTTTGCATGAATACAAACGTCAGCATTTGAGTTTGTTGAACATTTTGACTCTCTACCATCGTTTATTGAATGAACCAGATCTGGATATTGTGCCGCGCGTCTTTATCTTTGGTGCCAAAGCGGCACCTGGCTATGCGTTAGCGAAAACCATTATTCACGCCATCAATGCGGTGGCCAATGTGATCAATAATGACCAACGCATTCGCGGCAAACTAAAAGTAGTGTTCCTACCGAACTATCGTGTGTCCCTTGCGGCTAAGATCATCCCAGCGGCGGATTTGTCAGAGCAGATCTCAACGGCGGGCAAAGAGGCCTCGGGCACGGGGAATATGAAGTTAGCCCTGAATGGTGCTTTGACCATTGGTACCCTAGATGGCGCCAATGTGGAGATCATGGAAGAAGTTGGTGAGGACAATATCTTTATCTTTGGATTGAAAGTCGAAGATGTGCAGGCCATGGATCGTCATGGTTATAACCCATACGACTATTATCATGGTGACGAAGAGTTGAAGAATGCGCTGGATTGGCTGTGTTCGGGGTACTTCTGTCCTAGTGAACCCCATGCCTTTGATGAGATTCGCAGTACCTTGCTCGATCACGGCGATCGCTTTAAAGTGCTAGCGGATTATCGTGCTTATATTGATTGTCAGGAGCAGGTCTCTGAAGCCTATCGTGATCAGGCACGCTGGGCAAAAATGGCGATCTTAAACACTGCGCGCATGGCTAAGTTCTCGTCAGATCGTACCATTCAAGAATACGCTGATGAGATTTGGCATTTGCCAGCTTGTCCGATCGCTTAGATAGCTAGGGGCTACAGGTAATCATTACGAATGGCTTGGTAAGTACCATTACGTTTGATGGCTTGTAGTCCTTGATTGAATTCCTGCAACAGTTTACGTGATTCAGGATGTTGCTTGCTAAAACACACATGCAGCGGCACCAGTGGCTCAGAGACAATATTCGTCACTTTCAGCTGTTTATGAATGCCTTGTAAGCGTGCTTGATACATGGCTGGGTAATCTGACACATAAAACAAATCACTTTTGCCTTCTACCACGGCATTTAGTCCTTCGCTCATGGAATTGATTTGCTTGTGTGGGATTTGCATGGCCAGCAGCTGTTGCTCCATGTCCCAGCCTTTCACCGCGACGACGCGGTAATCTAACAAATCATAAAGCGTTTCAATGGTATGAGTATCCAAATCATTACGACTGATCACCGCACGGTTGGTGGTACTCAATTCATCACTGAAGTACATAAAGGCCGCACGTTCTGGGCGGCGTGAGCAGGACACTGTGCCGAGTGTGTCACCCTTCTGCATGCCTTGCATGATGGACAACCATGGGCGGCTGACAAATCTAGTGTCGATATTGCGTTGTGCGAAGGCCTCTCGGACGATACGAATATCCATCCCCGAGATCGTGTTTTCCATAGGTGAGATGATGATATAAGGCGGGAAGTTGACCACCGGAATTGTGACCGTTTGCCCCCAAGCGCTTACATGGCAACCAAATAGAACGGACAGCAGCAAAGACTTTTGCACTCGCTGAGAAAACACAGAACCCCCTTTGAATAAAGATGTCCTAGTGTGTTGTTCGCGGCAAAAATGCAAACAATGTTCAAGGACGCGGTAAGATAACACAGAGTAAGGAAAAATTGACAGCAAAACTGGCGTTTTTCTGACCTAAAAGTTAGCTATGATGTTATGAATTGAGCTCATAAAAATGGCGAAGAAGAGGGGCTCTTCTTCGCCATGAGTGTGCTGTGAATCAATCTAAAACTTTTACAGCGACATTACGATACGACCGGTGATCTCACCCTTTTCCATATCGCGGAAAATATCGTTGATGTCGTCGAGTTTTTTCTCAGTAATAATGGCTTTGACTTTACCGCGTGCGGCGAATTCCAAGCACTCTTCTAGGTCTTTGCGGGTGCCTACAATAGAGCCCACGACGCTGACACCATTTAGCACGGTATCAAAGATCGGTAGCGGCATATCTTCTGGCGGTAGGCCGACCAAGACACATTTACCGCCACGACGTACTACGTCGTAACTTTGACGGAAGCCTGCTTTGCTCACGGCGGTACAAACACTGCCGTGCACACCGCCCGTCGCCGCCTTGATGTCTGCCACTACGTTGTCGGTCATAAAATCGAAGAAGTATTCTGCGCCTAGAGAAGTAGCTAGCTCGCGTTTAGCATCGCCGGTATCCACAGCAACCACACGTAGGCCCATGGCGACCGCGTATTGCACCGCCAAGTGGCCCAAGCCACCGACACCGAATACGGCTACCCATTGACCTGGTTTGGCTTCTGAAACCTTAAGCGCTTTATAAGTGGTCACACCGGCACAGAACAGTGGTGCGGCATCGACGTAGTTCAAACCTTCAGGCACTTTCACCACATAATCAGCGTGAGCAGCGCAATATTCTGCGTAGCCTCCGGCCACTGAGTAGCCAGCGTTCTGCTGCGACATACAAAGGCTTTCTTGACCAGCCAAGCAGTATTCACAATGACCGCAAGCACTGTATAACCAAGGAATACCGACGCGATCACCGAGATTAAGATGTTTAACAGCGCTGCCCACTTCAACAATCTCACCCACACCTTCATGTCCTGGAATGAGGGGCAAGGTTGGTTTCACCGGCCAGTCACCATGACAAGCGTGTAAGTCGGTATGGCAGACACCACAAGCATGAATTTTGACTAAGATTTGGTGCGGTTCGATAGTAGGCTTTTGTACATCTTCAATTTGTAGAATTGAACCGAACGTATTAGCAACTGCAGCTTTCATAACATACTCCCTTAATTATTTTCAGCAGCGGACAGATAAGAAAGGTTATCAACCGCTTGTCACTAAGTTAGCGGAACGTGTGAGAAAGACTTGTTTGCTAGTCCAAACTTGTTGTCTCTGAGTCCAAATGTGCGCATTTCATGCGTTGCATGCCATAAAAAAAGGCGCCGTGGCGCCTTTTAGTTTGCTGCTATCGATTAAATCACACCTAACTCAAGCAAACGTTCATGCAAGTACGACCCTGCCGTATGGCGCTCGGATAATTTGACATCAGGACGTGGATGTAAAAATAACGGTAGCGAGATGCGCGCTTTGGTTTTATCGGTGCCTTCAGGATTGATCACACGATGAGAGGTAGAGGGGAAATAACCAGCAGAGGCCTCTTGCAGCATATCGCCGATATTGACGATCAGGTTGCCAAAGTTACAGGGCACATCGATCCAGCTGCCGTCTTTTAGTTTGACTTGTAAGCCTGGCTCATTGGCAGCGGGCAAGATGGTAATCAGATTGATGTCTTCATGAGCCCCTGCGCGAATCGCTCCCAATTCCTCGTCGCCTTTTAATGGCGGGTAGTGCAATACGCGCAGTAAGGTTTGATCGCTATTTTCGATCATGCTCGATAGGGGCTGGGAGTAATGACTGGCAATGTCGGCAGGTGTGTACTGCTCAATCCAACCTAATAGCTCTTCAGCCAGCTGGTTGGCCTCTTGATAATACTGCGCCAGTTCCGCTTTATACTCGGTTGGACATTGTCCCCAAGGGTAATAGTGGAAGTATTCCTTGATGTCTTTCTTGGTATGGCCTTTGGCGGTCTCGGAGACCTCTGCTGGAAAGAAACCGTCTTGGGTACCCACGTTATAGCGGTAATGGTGTTTCTCTTCACTGTTAAAGAAGGTGTGCCAGTGTTGGTAAATGTCGGACACCAATTGCTGGCGAATAGGGTGGTTTTTAAGCACACCAAAGCCGGTCTCGCGCAGAGATTTAACGAACTCTTGTGCCGCAGTGGGGCTTTGATAATCAACCGCTTCTAAAGTCATGGGAGCTTCCTCTATACAAATCCGATTGGGCTAGAGCATAGCCTAGCCAAACAAAAAATAAATTGACGGAAATAATAGCAAGCGGCCTAAGAGGACCAACCGCTGTGAAAGAAGTAGCGCAGGTCGATGGTCTCTTCTAGGTATTGGTCACGCCATACTTCCAAACAAATTTTTGATGATTTGTCGTGCAAGGGAAAATCCTTTACTGCGTCCAAGAATACGTTATACAGTCTAAGTTAACCAAATGGTCGAGTTTGGTTATAGTAACAGCATTTTTTGTGAAATGAAGGTGAATTCAGATAAATGATGCTTATTGGTGGGCAAATGCACCTATTGTCCTATACTGGCATTACGGTCCTCGATTTTAGAGTTTTTGAGTAAGAGCGTTTATTTTCGATCGAGGAATTCAGACGCGAGCTCTTGCGTCGTTTTCAAACAGAGGGCGTTTTACATGACGAATACATTCCAATCGTTAAAGAATCACTTTTTGATTTCTATGCCGCATTTGAACGATCCGAACTTTGAACACACTGTCGTTTATTTGTGTGAACACACAGATACAGGCGCTATGGGCGTGGTCATTAACCGCCCATCTAGCATTGATTTTGGCGAGTTGGCAGAGCACCTAGGCATGCAAATAGCCTTGCCGAAACTGACCTCTGAACCCGTCTACATTGGTGGTCCAGTAGAATCTGAACGAGGTTTTATTCTCCATACCAGCGACAAATACTGGGGTAATACTCTGAAAGTCACTGATGATGTTTGTTTGTCAGCATCCCTAGAAACCCTTGAGCACATTGCAGCAGGCGATGGTCCACAGTCCTTCTTGATTACCCTTGGTTGTGCTGGCTGGGATGAAGGTCAGCTAGAAGGCGAGATCGCCAATAATGATTGGCTGGTGTGCGAGGCGGATTTAGACGTATTATTCAACACACCTAGTGATATGCAGTTTACCGCAGCAACTAAAGTTCTGGGACTGGATATGAGTTTATTGTCGCCGGATATAGGACACGCTTGATGACTGATACGTCGAATTCACAGACGTCAACAAACCCCAATACCGCCATCGCGGTATTGGGGTTTGATTTTGGTACCACCCGCATTGGCGTAGCCATTGGCCAAAGCCTAACGGGAATGGGGCGCCCATTAGCGCCGCTTAAAGCCAACGATGGCATTCCCAATTGGGATACCATTTCTGCGCTGGTAGAAGAATGGCAACCCGATGCCTTCGTCGTGGGCTTGCCATTGAACATGGACGGTAGCGAAAATGAGATGTGTCAACGGGCACGAAAATTCGCGAAACGTCTGCATGGACGTTATAACCGTCCTTACCATATGATGGACGAACGCCTGTCGTCTTATGAAGCAAAAGGGCAGGTCATCGCCCAAGGCGGCAATCGAAATTTTAAAGAGAACTCAGTGGATGGATTGGCTGCGCAAATGATTTTAGAGTCATGGTTCGCTCAACAGGCCAATACATCGGAAGTCTGAACCAAGGATAAGCATCACATATGACGTTGGATCTAAACAAAGCGCTGAACTCCATGAAGCAGCAATTAGCGGACTACTGTCAGCAGCATAACATTGAAAACCCGATTGTGGTCGGTATTCATTCTGGTGGTGTGTGGGTCGCCAATGAAATTCTCGACGCGGTGCCAACCAACGAAGAATTGGCCACCCTAGACATTACCTTTTACCGTGACGACTTCACTTTTGCTGGCTTGCATCCGCAAGTGGGTCAGACCAATTTGCCGGCCATTGAAGATCGCCATGTGATCTTGGTGGACGATGTGTTGATGTCAGGTCGTACCATTCGTGCGGCGATGAACGAAATCTTCGACTTTGGTCGTCCTGCGAGTATTACCTTGGCGATTTTGTTTGATCTAAACAGCCGCGAACTACCGATTCGTGCTGATATTGTCGGCGAACAGCTGACTTTGGCTGAAAATCAGCGAGTGAAGTTATCAGGGCCGACGCCATTAACGGTTTCTGTGATTGAAACCCACTAAAATTGCCCGTTACGCTTTATTTTTTAAGTAAGTCATACGACAATTAGATCTTGGATACAGTGGTTCGCTAATGACGTGATGTTTGGCGACGTAAAGTGCCAAATCGCCTATCTAGCCCACGAATGCCCGGTCGTAGACACTCTGTCTACGCCGGGCATTTTCCTATCATACATAGTGATTGAGGAAAGCAAACTATGATGCGATCCGACCCTCGGGCGTTACAGCTAAACGAACAAGGTCAACTAAAGCACTTCCTAACTCTGGATGGCTTGAGTAAAGATATTTTGACGGAAATCCTCGACCGAGCCGAGTCGTTCCTTTCAATGGGGGAACAGTCCGTTAAGAAAGTACCGCTGCTACGTGGCAAAACTGTAGTAAACCTATTCTTTGAAAACTCCACTCGTACTCGTACCACATTTGAGTTAGCCGCTAAGCGCTTATCTGCCGACGTTATCAACCTCAACATTGCTACGTCAGCCACCTCAAAAGGCGAATCGCTGCTTGATACCCTACAAAACTTGCAGGCGATGCAGAGTGATATGTTTGTCGTGCGTCACCAAGACAGCGGTGCACCGCATTTTATCGCCGAACATTGCACGCCCAACGTGGCCATCATTAACGCTGGCGATGGCCGTCATGCGCATCCAACTCAAGCCATGTTAGACATGCTGACGATTCGCCGCCATAAGGGCCAGTTTGAAGGTCTGAAGATCGCGATTGTGGGTGACATTCTGCACTCGCGCGTGGCGCGCTCTGAATTACATGCCATGAAAACCTTGGGTGTTGAAGAAGTTCGCTTGGTTGGACCAAAAACATTGGTGCCTGAATTCTTCCGCGATATGGGCGCCGTGATCTGTCATGACTTGAAAGCCGGTCTTGATGACGTTGATGTGATCGTCATGCTGCGTTTGCAAAAAGAACGTATGGCAGGAGCCTTGCTACCAAGCGAAAGTGAGTTTTATCGCTTATACGGCCTCACAGAAGAAACATTGGCGTGGGCTAAACCGGATGCCATTGTGATGCACCCAGGTCCAATCAACCGTGGTGTTGAAATCTCATCTGAGGTGGCGGACGGCGATCAAGCGGTGATTCTTGATCAGGTAACCAACGGTATTGCTATCCGTATGGCGGTGATGTCGATGGCCATGAGCGGTCAAGTTCAAGAACAACAGGCAGTAGAGGAAGAAGGCTGATATGAAACTACGCATTAGTAACGGTCGCGTGATCGACCCAAGCCAAAACCTAGATGCTGTGGTTGATCTGTTTGTTGAAGATCATCGTATTGTTGCCATTGGTGAAGCGCCTCTGGGCTTTGACGATGCGGAAGTGGTGGATGCTACGGATAAATGGGTTTTACCTGGCCTAGTAGATACTGCCGTAGCACTGCGCGATCCAGGTTATTCACAAAAAGGTACCATTGCCTCCGAAGGTCGTGCTGCGGTGTCTGGTGGTGTAACGACCTTAGTATGTCCGCCAAATACGAAGCCGATTGTGGATACGCCAGCCGTTGCCGCTTTGATCCAAGATAAAGCCGATGAAGCGGGCATGGCCAATGTCTTTCCTATTGGTGCTTTAACACAAGGTTTACAAGGTGAGCAGCTGAGCAATATGGTGGCCTTGACCGATGCCGGCTGTGTGGCGCTATCGAATCATGGTCGTCCTCTAGCGAGTAACCGAGTGCTATCGCGCGCCCTTGAGTACGCCGCAACGCACGATTTGTTAGTCGTGTTCCATCCAGATGATCCAAGCTTATCGGAAGGTGGTTGTGCTCACGAAGGTGCCATGTCGACCATGCACGGTTTGGCGGGTATTCCTGAAACGGCAGAAACGATTGCCTTGATGCGCGATCTACTGTTGGTAGAGAAAAGCGGTGTGCGTGCTCACTTCGCCCGTCTATCCTGTGCAAAATCGGTAGAAATGATCGCCAATGCTAAAGCCGCTGGTCTCGATGTGACCTGTGATGTGGCGTTGCATAACCTTCTTTTGACCGATGAAGTGTTAAAAGAGTTTAACGGTCAGTTCCATGTGCTACCGCCATTACGCTCTGAGAACGATCGTTTGACCCTTATTGAAGGTTTGAAAACGGGCGTGATCAATGCCATTTGTTCGGATCACCAGCCCCATGAAAAAATGGCGAAAGTAGCGCCGTTTGCGGCCACAGAACCTGGCATGGCCAACGTGGAAGTATTGTTGCCTCTTGCGCTGCGTTTAATGGACGAAGGTGATTTAGAGCTGGATCAGCTGTTGACCGCGTTGACAGTGGGACCAGCGGCTTGTTTTGGCTTAGAGGCGGGTTCTTTAGCAGTGGGCAGTTTTGCCGACTTTATGATCTTTGATAGCACGGAAAAATGGACCTGGGATCAAAGCACGCGTAAATCAAAAGGATCTAACTCAGGTTTCGCTGGCGAAGAGATGACAGGACGTGTCTGCCAGACCTTTATTTCTGGGCAACGCGTATACACTCTAAGTTAGGGGTATCGTGATTAGACTCTGATTTAATGGTAGAGTTACCTGATTGATAGCGTGTGCACGAACTGTGCACGCGCGACGCTTTAACTATTTCGGATCGGAGTTTATGAAAATAGAAACTAAGGATGCTGTTCTGCAGGAAGCACCGCTTTTGGAAGCTGTTCATGAATCTTTGATTCAACGCGAATTTCTATTGCAACTGCGTAAGATTGACCACGCCTTATTAGGGCACGTGGCCAGCAGCACTAACTTCCCATCTTACGTGGATCAAATTGTTACCAGTATTGGGGGATTGTTGCCGAGTAATATGCGTCCCTGCGTATTATGGTGTGATAAGGAATTAACCCAATGGCGCATACTTAACTATAAAGATTGGCCTGAATTGTCAGATTCTCTTGGCAATGTGAGTCATGTACCACAGCCGTTGGCGACCTTTGTGGCGAGCCCATCACGCCCATTTGCTCGTGAGCATAACTTGTCTGCCCGTGCTGATTGGAACCGTTGGCAAGATGTTTTAGCTGAGCATTTTCTCGACTCTTGCGATTTAGTGAGTGTGCAAGATGAGGAGAAAAACTGGATTACCTTCTGTTTGTTCTCTACCAAGCTTGCTGCAGAGTCAGAACATCGCATGCATTATTGGGCGGTAGACCAAGTCGTTCACTCTATTCCTCATTGGCTCAATGCCATGGTAACTCGTATTAAGACCGATGCGCGTTTGCAAGAACACACCAATAAAGTGACTGGACTATTGCAGCCCCATGCGTTTGATAATGCCTTTGATATGATGCTGCGCGATGCACGTCGTTATTTCCAGCGTTTAGCATTTGTCTCTGTGTTGGTGTCAAAAGATGCGCAAGTAGATGAGCTGAAACTGCTGTCGGATACCTTACGCGAAACCTTGCGTGATAACGATTTGTTGGCAAACGTATCAGACCATGAATTTGTCATGGCAATGCGTATTACCCAGTTAGACGATGCGCCAATTGTCGCGCAAAAAGTGCAAAAAGCCTTACAAAAAGCGGATCCGAGTCAGGTTTCTGTGCTCACAGGTGGCGTCAAAATTGGTATCGCATTGTATCCAGAGCAAGCGAATCACAATAAATTGTATTTAGCGTCATTGGCAGCAGCTAATGCCGTGACAGAAAACATCGGCTATCGTTTAGAGTACTACGGCAAGTTTGTGAAAGATTTAGACGAAGCTTATGGTGAGTAAGTATCAAAAAGAGGTGAGTTGTGAGCATCGCTGAGAATTTACAAGAAGTGCGTTGTGAAATTGCCGAATTAACACAGCGCTTTGCTCGTCCCACTGAAAGTGTGCGTCTGCTGGCGGTCAGTAAAACCAAACCAGTAGAAGATTTGCTGGCGGCCTATGCGGCAGGGCAACGCTTGTTTGGCGAAAACTACGTCCAGGAAGCCGTGGATAAATACCAACAGCTGGCGGCTTACGCGGATATTGAATGGCATTTTATTGGCCCCATTCAGTCGAATAAATCCCGCCAGATTGCTGAGACCATGGCCTGGGTACACACTATTGATCGAGATAAGATCGCGCGTCGTTTAAGTGAGCAGCGTCCTGCAGAGATGCCTCCATTGAATGTTCTGATTCAGGTGAATATCAGTGACGAAGAATCGAAATCAGGTATTGCACTAGGTGAGTTAGACGCCATGGTGAAGCTGGTAGCTGAGCTGCCGAACCTGCGTTTGCGTGGTCTTATGGCGATTCCTGCGCCCCAGTCTAGCGAAGCCGCGCAAATTCAAGTGTATGCACCACTGAAACAAGCTTTTGAAGCGTTGCAACAACAAAATCCTGACATTGATACCTTATCCATTGGTATGTCTGGCGATTTGGCTGCTGCCATTGCTTCGGGTAGTACCATGGTGCGAGTGGGAACCGCTATTTTTGGTGCACGCAACTACGCTTAAGCGTGAGTCCTCGGTGTACCGCACAAGTCATAAAGAGATAGGTGAAAAATGAGTTTAAAAATTGCTTTTGTAGGTGTGGGTAATATGGCATCTGCAATCATTGGTGGCTTGCGTGCCAGCGGTTATGCGGCTGAGTCCATTGTCGGCAGCTCGATCAATGTTGAAGACCATAAAAACATTGAACAACGTTTTGGCATCACCATGTACGAAGATAATAAAGACGCTGTGGCGCAAGCGGATGTGGTGTTTTTATGTGTGAAGCCAAACATGCTACAAACCGTGGTTGAAGGCTTTGCCGAGGTGGTGCGTGACGATCAGTTGTATGTCTCAGTAGCCGCAGGGATTGAAATCAGTGCGTTGGAAAAATGGTTAGTAAAACCAGTCTCAATTGTGCGTTCAATGCCTAATACACCGGCGCTGGTCGGCAGTGGTATGTCTGGTTTGATTGCTAACAGTCGCACCACAGATGAACAGAAAGCATGGGTGTCAAATGCCTTTGATAGCTTTGGTAGTCACGTCTGGGTAGAAAACGAAGAGCATATGCACACGGTGACGGCTCTGTCTGGTAGTGCACCAGCGTATTTCTTCCGTGTTCTAGAGGTGATGATCGAAGCGGGTAAAGCGCAAGGGCTAGACGAAGAAACCAGTCGCAAGCTATCGACCTATGCCATGAAAGGGGCGGCCGCGATGGTGACCACGTTGGATGATGATATTGCCCAACTGCGCCGTAACATCACCTCGCCAAATGGCACCACTCAGGCAGCCTTAGAAACGTTAGAGCAGCAGGGTATCGAAGCGCTGGTGAAGGCGGCGGTGGATGCCTGCGCTAAGCGTTCTAAAGAATTGGGTGAAGAGTTCGCCAGTAAATAATTAAGGTAGGTAGCAAAATGATGATGGATAATCCATTAATTTTGATCGTGAAGACCCTCGGCAACTTATATTTGTTTATCGTATTGCTACGTTTGGTGTTGCAATTAAGTCGAGCGGATTTTTACAACCCAATTAGCCAAGGTATTGTCAAAGCCACTAGCCCACTACTAAAGCCATTGCGTAAAGTGATTCCGTCCATTGGTCGAGTGGATACCTCTTCTGTGGTGCTGGCGTTGGCTGTGCAGGCGGTTATCCTAGTCGCGCTGATGGCGATCGTGGGTTATTCGCTAACGCCACTGCATTATGTGATTTACACGGTTGCAGGGGTGGCGTACCACTTGTTGGACCTGTATTTCTGGGCCATGCTGATTTCTGTGATCTTGAGTTGGGTGGCACCTGGTTCAAGTCATCCAGGGGCTTTGCTCGTGATGCAGATATGTGAACCATTGTACCGTTTCTGTCATCGTTTCATCCCTTCACTGGGGGGATTTGATCTATCGCCGATCTTTATCTTTTTGGCGATTACGATATTGAAACAGTTCATCGCACCATTCGTTATTTAGGAAATAGGCCGCTCTAGGGAGTGGCCTATTTGAGTAGCGCTGAATATTCTTATATGATGCGCAGCCGGAAGGTAAGCCAAGAATCGTCGGGTTCTTTACATAAAACTAACTTGGACTAGAGCTATGAGTACAATCGCAGTTTACCCAGGCACATTTGACCCGATTACTAACGGTCACACAGATCTTGTGGAACGTGCGGCGAAACTGTTTCCGAAGGTTATTGTTGCTGTAGCGGCAAGTCCGAAGAAACGACCAGTATTGGCTCACGATGTGCGAATTCAATTAGCAAAGGATGTTCTTGGGCATTTAGATAATGTCGAAGTCATTGGCTTTGATAACCTGCTTACAGAGTTTACGCGCTCGGTAAATGGTCAGGTGGTTGTGCGTGGTTTACGTGCCGTATCGGATTTCGAGTACGAATTCCAATTAGCCAACATGAACCGCGTGATTGCGCCGGATGTAGAGAGCTTGTTCCTGACGCCGTCAGAAAAACACTCTTATATTTCATCCACACTAGTGCGTGAAATTGCTTCGTTAAACGGTGACTTCGGCATGTTCGTGCATCCTAAAGTGAAGCAAGTGTTGACCGAACACTATCAAGCAGCCGCTGCCGCGAAGCGTTCTTGATTTTATGAGTGCCAGTTGTTGGCATTGGATTTGTTAGGAGAGCAGCATGTCTCTAATGATTACTGATGAATGCATCAACTGTGATGTATGTGAGCCAGAGTGTCCAAACGAAGCAATCAGTCAGGGTGAAGAAATCTACGTGATTGACCCATCTAAGTGTACTGAATGTATTGGTCACTATGATGAACCGCAATGCCAGCAGGTATGTCCTGTTGACTGTATCCCACACGATCCTAACTTTAAGGAATCGGAAGAACAGTTGATGGAAAAGTACCTAGTCTTGACGGGTCAGCTATAATAAAAAATGCCAAGCGTTTGCTTGGCATTTTTGTTTCTAAATACCTGCTCTCAACGCTTAGCGCGCATTCTCGGCAAACATCTGTTTTATTTGCTCGAGCGAAGGCGATTGCTGGTCTTCACCAATCAATAGAATCAGCGCGTTTAAGCTAATAAATTCGCTCGACTTCGGATGAGTGACGATTTTCCCCATGGTGTCTTCAAAACCAATCGCGGTGCCATAGTCGCGTTGAATCATCTCCGTTACCACATCCGCCCAACGTACGTTATACAAAGACACATCGATACGTACGGTGTGATCACCTTGATAGCGGAATAAGTCTTCCAACACCTGTTCTGTGCCTGGGGCAACTAAAGAGCGTACCACCATCTCAGGGTAGGCGCGAATGGGTCGAATTACGGCTCTAGCGCCGGATTGACGGAAACGCTCACGGTTAGCGTCATCAATGGCTTCAGCCAAGATAAAGGCTGTCGTGCCAATTTCTTTAATACGATGCAGTACATCAAATACCAAACTATCGCTGTGCGCATCGAGGCTATCAGGGGACAGCACAACGATGTACTTGGCATTTGCCACGCCGGCGCTGTTGAGCATACCTGGGGTGGTCGCGTCGCCAGTATGGTGTACAACACCCTGTGCGCGTAAGGTCTCAGGTAGGCCTTCGGGAAATTTTGGCGTGAGGATTTGAATCGGTACATCATCAATGCCAGGGGTGTTACAGACTTGTTGCACCAGTAAGCTTAAATAGCGCTCAGTGTTGGTGGTGGGGGTGTTGATAATTAAAAGATGATCTTGCATGTCGCTCCACTCCAAACGTCCCTTGATCTTCATTTCTTTGCGCATCAAGCGAATTTCAACGTAATCACTGGCAATCTGTGCCAATAAGGTAATGCCTAAACCATAGATCAGCACTATGGTGGTGAACTGACCCCAAAACGTTGCTGCTGAGATATCGCCGTAGCCCGTGGTACTGGCGGACGTCATGGTTAACCAGAATGCTTGCCACCAATCTAAATCTTCAAAGTAGACCATGGCGACGCTGTGGGCGGCAACCACGCTGGCAAGCATTAAAAAACGTCGTTTCAAATCTTTCACGGCGTGCAGGTGCACCTGCTTACGGTAGCGTAAGCGTGAACGATTGCGATGATGAATCAGCTTTCCTAGCACCATATTCCTGTCTCTTTAGTCTGAGCTGGGCATTGCGTAGTTCAGTTGACGCCATGATTCATACACCATCACGGCCACTGTATTCGATAAATTTAAGCTACGTGAACCAGACTGCATCGGCAAGCGTAAACGTTGGCTAAATGGTAGCGCCTCAATAAACTCAGCGGGTAAACCGCGTGTTTCAGGGCCGAATACCAATACGTCGTTCGCCTTAAACTGTGCTTCAGAATGCGTATGGCTGCCTTTAGTCGTTAAGGCATAGATAGTTCCTAATTGTCCTTCGTTTTCGCCTAAGAACGCGTCCCAGTTCTCATAGCGCTTCACATTGGCTAGTTCGTGATAGTCTAGACCTGCGCGGCGTACTTTTTTCTCATCTAAATCAAACCCAAGTGGTTCGATCAAATGCAGCTTGTAGCCGGTGTTGGCGCATAAACGAATCACGTTACCTGTATTAGGTGGAATCTCTGGTTGGTATAGAACAATGTGTAACATGCGGAGTCTCCTTAAGATGTTGCTATCATACCAGAGCACGCTAATTAACTAACTTAACAATAAAAATTTTAAAAAAGTGTTGACGAGTAGAATGAGTTATCTATAATACGCCGCACTTGCCCAGATAGCTCAGTCGGTAGAGCAGGGGATTGAAAATCCCCGTGTCGGTGGTTCGATTCCGCCTCTGGGCACCATTATTCAAAAAGCCAACAAGTCAGTTGGCTTTTTAGCAAGAATACGGTGTCTTAGCCGTTGCAAGTTTTGCCCAGATAGCTCAGTCGGTAGAGCAGGGGATTGAAAATCCCCGTGTCGGTGGTTCGATTCCGCCTCTGGGCACCACTGCTACAGAAAGCCTCGCTTATGCGGGGCTTTTTTGTTTCTGACTTTTCCTCTCTCTTGAGCTCTTGCTCACAGATCTTGATCCACTTACACATTGTTTCAACTTTTCTTATGTTTAAATTTGCAGTTTTGCTATATTTCTAGCCTTATTGCGATAGATTTTTGCGCTAGAGGGATTGAGTCAGCAAAGTTCACTATCGCTTAGATGGATAGGGATTAAAGGAAGGTAGTAGCGCAGATGACGCACGTCTTAAAAGTGATTCTGTTAACCGCTTTAGGCTATTTTATAGCGGGCTGGCTTGGGCAAATATTTGCGGTGCCTCCTGGCTATGCCACGGTTATTTGGCCCGCCTCCGGCGTAGCGATTGCAGCTTGCCTACTATTTGGCTATACGCCCGCTCTCGGGGTCTTTTTAGGCTCGACCTTAGTTAACATTTCCATTGGTTACAGCAGTACCGGTGACATCAGTATCGCAGTGCCTATGTTGATTGCTGCAGGCAGCACGCTGCAGACGCTGATTAGCTACGCTCTGGTGCGTTTCTCGATTGGTAAAAAACTAGAGTTTTTCAATATCCGTCATGTGCTCAGCTTCATTCTTTTAGCAGGCCCTATCGGGTGTTTAATCAGTGCCAGTATTGGTTCTATGGTTCTCTACACGCACGATATTATTGGGCGTGAACAGGTGCTGCTGAATTGGTTAAGCTGGTGGCTGGGTGATTCTGTCGGCGTTATTGTGGTGGTGCCTTGGCTGGCGGTACTATTCCGTAAACAGTTCTCTGTGTACTACGACCATCCTGTGCGTGTGTTCTTAGCACTCTTTATTGTGTTTCTGACCACCGCGATTCTGTCTGTTTCTACGGCTTATTTTGAGCTAAATAAGCAGCGCCAAGCCTTTGAATCCAATGCGGATTTGAACTCCACCTTATTAAGTGAACGCATCAAGAACTCAGTCGATATTTTGTACAGTATGGCGGGTTATATTCGCGGTAGTGGCTATGTCAGCGCACAAGAATTCCAAGACTTCAGTGAAAGCATTATGAGCCAAGACCGCGCGATTAAAGCGCTGTCTATCAACCATGTGTTAGAAGCTCAAAACTTGGCGCAGTATGAAGCGGATATGACTGAGTTGCATGGATTTCCATTCAAGGTGAAGCAAAAGAATGCCGCCGGTGAAATGGAGCCGGTCGCGCCACGTGATCGATATGTTTCAGTAGGGCTCATTTATCCACTAGAGCCTAACGCAAAAGCGTTGGGCTTTGATGTGTACTCCGAAGAGTCCCGCCGTACGGCGATTAAGAATGCGATTCGCTTAAATTCTGCGATTCCGACGTCTGCGATTACGTTAATACAAGATACCAAGGCGATATTGATGTTTTTGCCAGCCTATAAGCATCACCAGCTTTATGCTATGGCGACGGCTTTATTTGAAATCAACGATATTTCTGAGCGTATTTTAGAACGTAATGAGTTCGCTAATATTGAAGTGTATTTAGTGGATCGTCAGGCTAACCAAGCGCCCTATATACTGGCTTCAAGTGCGAATGCTTCGTTATCGGTGGAGACCTTGATCCAAGGCTTAAATGAGAGCACGTTTCCTGCCATGCATCGTGCCATGATTCCTGTTGGCGCACACCGCTGGGAACTGATACACATTAGTCACTCGAAGTTCATTGAACAGCCGTGGGGTACCCATTTTGTATTGGTTGGTGGGCTGTTTGTCGCAGGCTTACTCGGTTGGGTATTGAGCTTGGTATTCAGTCATGCGGCGCAAATTGAAAGGCAAGTTGCTACTCGCACCAAGGAACTGTCTCAAGCGAACAATGCGTTGCGAGAGTCTGGCGAGAAATTGAAACAAGCGACCTTGGAAGCGCAGGAAGCCAATCAGGCGAAAAGTCGCTTCTTAGCCAATATGAGCCATGAAATTCGAACGCCATTAAATGGCATGTTAGGTAGCTTGTCTTTGTTGCAGGGCAAGGCGCTCAGCAATGAGCAATCAAAGCTAGTAGAGCTGGCCCATCAAAGTGGTGATGCGTTGCTCGATTTGGTGAATGACATTTTAGACTTATCTAAGATCGAAGCTGGGGAACTGGAGTTGGAGCCGCAATTCTTCGATCTACAGGATTTGTTGGAAGACATTTCCAGTCTAATGCGTCTCAAAGCCGAGGAAAAAGGGCTGAACTTCATTGCCCCGAGTACCTTGTTGCCAGAGAGCATGGTCTTTGCTGACCGACTACGTGTGCGCCAAGTGGTATTAAACCTTGTCGGCAATGCGATCAAGTTTACGGGCAGTGGTGGTTCGGTGCGCCTTGTGGCGGAACAATTGACGCGCGATCAGGATCGTGCAACCTATCGTATTGCGATCATTGATACGGGGATTGGTATTTCCGACAAGTTGCAAGAACGTCTTTTCCAACGCTTCAAACAAGCGGACACCTCGACTACGCGACGTTATGGCGGTACCGGTCTTGGTCTGGCGATTAGTAAGGAACTAGTCGAGGCGATGGAAGGCCGCATTAATGTAGAAAGTCAGCTAGGGCAGGGTGCAAACTTCTGGTTTGAATTAGATTTAACGGTGCAGGATAAGCCACCTGTGCCCGTCAATGATGTATGGCAGTCGCTGGGTAAGGTTTACCTGATGAGCCAGATGGAATCAGATTTGCCTTATCTGAATGCGTTATTGGCAGAATGGCAGTGTAATGTGGTTCATTTGAGCAGTACTCATCATTTACAAGATATCTCGCCGCAAGATGTACTCTTGTTAGATGAGCACCTGATTGATGATGTGGTGCGTGAAAAATTAAAGCATATTCAAGGGCAAGTGATCGAATTGGTTGGCCAGAGCAAACAGTCGGCGCAAACTGAAGCATGTTCGATTGCCTCGGTTTATAAACCAGTGCATCGCCGAGCGTTGCGGGCCGCGATTGAAAATGCATTATTGCAGGAAGAAGCGTTTGATGAGCCCGTGGTCGAAGATTCAGCAAAACCGGTGCCACAAGCTCAGGTGCTGTTGGTGGAAGATAATCTCACCAACCAGATTGTGGCGAAGGGGATTTTAGGCTTGTTTGGTTTGACGGTCGAAGTCGCTGAAAACGGTGAAGTGGCATTACAAATGCTCAAAGCCAAAGCCTATGATTTGATCTTTATGGATTGCCAAATGCCCGTTATGGACGGTTATGAAGCGACTCGAGCCATTCGTGAATTGGAACAAAGCAGCGCCACACCGAAAGATGTGCCTGTGATCGCCCTCAGTGCAAACGCGATGAAAGGCGATGACCAGTTATGTTTTGATGCGGGTATGGATGATCATGTGGCGAAGCCGATCTCGAAAGATCGATTAGCGGAGGTCATCGACCTGTGGCTAGGGAAGAAGCATCGCTAATATTCCCAGCACACTGTCATCAACGTTCAATAGAGTTGACCTAATCTGTTTGAACTGAGATTGCTAACTTGTTGATGAGGCATTGGTTTAAATGAAAGGAATGTTTGCAGCATTCGTGCTGGTCGGTTTGCTAAGCGGTTATGCTCAGGCTGGAAAAATTGTCTTTACCTCCAATGTGCCCGAGTTATTTGCTCAAGAAAACGGTTACTCCTTGGCGAAAATGTCGACTTTGGTTAGGCGTCTAAAGCAAGGCCAAGAACCGGTCTTATTTATTCACGGTGGTGATAGTTTGTCTCCTAATCCCTTGTCTGTTTATGACAAAGGGGCGCATATGATTTCCATTATGAATGCGATGGGAGTGGATGTGTTGGCGGTCAACCGTAGAGAGTTTAATAATGGTATTGATCAAGTCGCCCTATTAAGCACCAAAGCGCAATTTCCAATGGTGTTGTCAAACCTGCATGATCGTCGAACTATGAGCAATGTTGAAGGCGTATTGCCCTATGCAATTTTGCCGCTCGGTGATCTAAATATCGCAGTCTTGATGACGGTGTCAGAAACGATTAATAGCACCTACTTATTTAACTCGGCCGCGGTTTACGAAACACCGGATCAGATTAATCGCTGGGTTCATCAAGCTCGTGAAAAGGGGGCCGATAAAGTCGTATTAGTCACCGAGCGTGATTACCTAAAAAGTGTACCGGTAGACAGTCTAGTCGGTGTGGATCTTGTGTTTGTGACACAAGATGTTGCCGATACACAGTTATCTGAACAGCCGTTGGTGATGGCTTCCGGTGGTGTGGATGATGAAATGGTGATCGTGGATGTGACGGCTGAGTCCATGACAGCGAAAATTGTGCACACGGCTGATGAGCAGCCTGACGCGACCATGAATACGGTGATCAATCGTTATACCAGCCAACTCGATGTGGTATTAGGCCAGCAACTGACAACCTTAGCTGGTCCGATGGATTCGTTGAGAGCCACTCTTAGAAGTGATGAGTCACGTTGGGGAAATCTTGTGTTGGACGCGGTACGTCATTATACCCAAGCGGATTTTGCTGCCATCATCGGAGGCAGTATGCGAGGCTATCGTGAATATGACGCCGGTTATGTGCTCACGCGCCGTGATATACAACGAGAATTGCCGTTTGGCGGTACGGTTTATGTGGTCAAACTGAGTCCAGTAAAGCTCAAGCAGATACTGGAGCATGGCGTGTCCAATGTGGCAGACAATGATGGCCGTTTTCTACAAGTGTCTGGTTTACATTACCAATATGACGCCAACCGTCCAGTCGGTAGCCGTATCCTGTCTATTACCGATGCGTCGGGTAAGCCGTTAAATAGGTCAGAATATACCTTAGCCATCTCTGATTATATGTTTAATGGCGGTGATGGTTATGACTTTACTGACACTAGTTCGATCTCCGATAGGGTTAGTAGCCAACGTCTAATTTGGAATATTGTCTCCGATTATCTGGAGCAATTTGACACCATCCAGCCGGCCCTTGACGGACGCATCAAAAACCTTACGGTTTCACAGTAAAGGCTAGAGTTTATGGTAGAAATAACCGCTCACTTAAGAAAAAGCCTTCGAATTCGGATCACCGCCGCTGTGCTGATTATGATCTTGCTGATGCTGGTGACAGGAGGACTGTGCTTCTTT
Organism: Marinomonas sp. HM11-D; assembly: GCF_057626615.1. Lineage (NCBI taxonomy): Bacteria > Pseudomonadati > Pseudomonadota > Gammaproteobacteria > Oceanospirillales > Oceanospirillaceae > Marinomonas > Marinomonas sp. HM11-D. The sequence continues at coordinate 104,538 of NZ_JBMMKT010000011.1, forward strand.
TATTTCTTGAAACTCAGTGACTCGGTGACACAGCAATCAGACCATGAGTTGCCTGCGTTACAGGTGTTGAACAGCGCCCAGTTAAGCATTACCCGCCTGTCGAACCTAGCTAATGAAGTGGCTAACAGTACCTCTCCTGCCTACAGTCGTATTCTCATGTCTCAAGTAAGAGATGAGGTCAGTGAGCTACAGAACAGTTTAAGTAAGCTTGATGCGCATAATGAGCAGATTACGCGTTTAACGGATGTCGTGGGCAAAATTGAACCCAGTGTGACCAGTATGTCGTTATCTAAGAGTATGCTGGATCAGGTCGAAGAAGAGCTACAAGAGCAGGTCAAACTCACCCTTAGGCAAACGATCCAGTATCATAAAACTAGCGATCAAGCGGAAGTTGATGTTGTTTTGGATGTGGTCTTGCTGGAGTTAAATCATCTGATGGGAGCGAATCATTTATATGAACAAAATCAGATCGTTGCTTCCCTAAAAGAGCGACTGCTGAAACTGGAACGCCTAGCCCCCAACATCTACTCTGAATTGTCTCCTTTGCTCAGTGCACCAAAAGGCGTATTCGACCTACTGTCTCAGCGGGAACTGCATCGCTCAGAAGTGGTGGGTATGAGTACACAAAATAAGATCTTGCTGGGTAATGTGGTGGACTTTGGTCACCGTGTCTATATGGAGACTGAAGCCAAGGTGGCACAACAGGCCGAAGCATTGTCGTTGAATGCCCATAATTTTGTTGATGGCTTGATCTTAACTTTTATTGTGCAGTTACTGGTGGCGGGATCTTTGTTGGCGTATTTGCACCGTCAGTTGTTTCGTCGTCTGCATGCTTTAAAGGGATTGGTGGGGCAGAATCGAACGATTACGGATGGGGATGTGGCCTTTTTTGATAGTCAAAATGAGCTAGGTAGTTTGGTCAAACAACTGCAGCTGTATATGAACACCATCACAGAGCAGCAGGCTCAGATTGAAAACACCAGTTATCAGCTGCAGTCCATTATTAAGCATTCACATATGAAAATCGCAGTCATAATAGGAGAGCGATTGCTGTACTGTAGCGAGCCGTTAAAACAGCTGTTTGCCAACCGCGCTTTGTTAGATTTAAACAGTTTTCCGGAGGACGTTGCGATCCATATTAAAGAAGTGATCGAAAGCCAATCGAATGCTTATGAAGGCGCGTTTTGGGATGTCGATAGCCAATGTTGGTATGACATCACTCGCGACTCGATTGTTTGGCAAAATCAGTCAGCGGATTTGATTTGCTTCTCAGATGTGACTGAGCATGTAAAAGCTGAACAAGAATTCAAACGTACTTTGTCAGCGGTTGAGAACGAAGCGCAACTTGATCCTTTGACAGGTCTACTGAACCGTAAAGCATTTGATAACAACCTAGTGGCTTTGGCTGATGAAGATGAGTTTGCGGACTTTGCCATTCTGCTTTTCGATGTGGATTATTTTAAAGAGTACAACGATCTGTTAGGGCACCTACAGGGTGATAACGTGTTGAAAATGGTGGCTGCGGTCGTCAAGCGCAATACTCCGAGCAAGGGCTTGGCCATTCGTTATGGCGGTGAGGAGTTACTGGTGTTCCTTCCTAGTACGCAAATTGAGACAGCGGTGGATATTGCACAAACCATTGTCGAAGATGTATTTAGCCAAGAAGTGCCTCATCCGACTTCTCCACATCAGTTTTTAAGTGTAAGTTGTGGTGTGAGTATTCAAAAACAGGCACAAGACTCTGTTTTGCAAGTATTTGATCAGGCAGATAAAAGTCTTTATAAGGCGAAAAATAGAGGACGCAACTGCGTGATGATCTGGTCAGGTGTCGAGGCAAGCTTGTTGTAATGTCTAACTTAGCCCAACTAGAAAGTGATTTATGGCAAATGTTACGCGTCGTTTAATTATTCCAGACTCGGTACGGATACATAGATACCAAAGTCTACCGGAACTGGCCCCGTCAGTGCTGTTCTTTAGTGGTGGCTCGGCACTGAATAAAATTTCCCGAGAGCTAAAGCGTTACACTCATCACTCGGTCCATTTAGTGACCCCATTTGATTCTGGTGGAAGTTCGGCGAAACTGCGCCAAGCGTTTGCTATGCCGGCGGTGGGTGATCTACGTAGCCGCATTATGGCCTTGGCGGATGAAACTGTATTAGGTCAGCCTGATGTCTATGAGCTGTTTCGTTATCGACTTCCATCTGATGCTTCTGCGTTTCAATTAGAGCAGGAGCTAGCGCAGTTGGCAGATGGTTCTCATCCTCTGATGCAGCCGATAGTGGCGCCTATGAAAGCCTTGATTAAGACCCAGCTAGGTCGGCTCTGTAAGCATTTGCCGGAAGGCTTTGATTTGCGTGGTGCCAGCGTTGGCAACTTAATTATTGCCGGTGGTTATCTTGGTCACCAACAGCTGTTGGATCCGATTATTTTCTTGTTCTCACGTTTGGTTAAAACCCTCGGTCAGGTGACCACCATCGTCGATGAAACACACCATTTAGGTGTGCGGCTGAACTCGGGTGAGGTTATTTTGGGGCAACACCTGATTACTGGCAAAGAGTATTTGCCTTTGCAGCAACCGATCGCAGATATTTGGTTGAATCAAGGTCTTGATGAAGAGCGGCCAGTATCTGCTTACTTGCCGGAAGATCGTAGACAAAGTATCGAACAAGCAGATTTGATCTGTTACCCGCCCGGTAGTTTCTTTACCAGCTTGATGGCGAATTTATTGGTCACGGGAGTGGCTGATGCCATTGTGGCGAATCCTAATCCAAAAGTGTATCTGCCTAATTTGGGCACAGACCCCGAGCAGCTAGGCTGGTCTCTGATGGCACGCATAGAGTGTATTCTCATCAAGTTGCTGGGGGAACCGGAGCTGAACCTGCATACACCCGTATTGAATTGGGTGTTGTTGGACCAGCACTATGACTATGGTGAATTTAACGCCGTGAGTCTGGCCAAGTGGGGCATAAATGTCGTCAAAACGCCACTGATTAAAGACAAGCCAGAGCGCTATGATGAGCGTTTACTGGCCGAGGCCTTGCTCTCTTTTGCATAGAGAGATGGATATTTTGTAGGCTATAAATCCTGTCACGAAAACGCTACACTTGTGTAAATTTTTAGGAAGCTTGAGCGTAGGCTCATGATCCATAGGCGGTTGTAATTTCCATGAGTAAAAAAATTCTCATCTGTGATGACTCTGGTATTGCCAGGAAGCAGCTAGCTCGAGTGCTACCCACTGAATGGGATGCGGAAGTTGAGTTTGCGACAAATGGTCAAGAAGCGTTAGCGCATATCCAATCCCAAAAGGTGGATATCCTGTTTCTTGATTTGAACATGCCAGTGATGGATGGCTACCAGACCCTCGACGCATTGAAGGGAGTAGCGAATGCGCCGCAGGTGATCGTGGTCTCTGGTGATGTCCAAGCGCAGGCCATGCAACGGGTCAAAGCGCTGGGAGCTTTAGACTTTCTTAAGAAACCCGTTGAACGGGATGTCTTACAAAACGTCATTTACTCCTTTGGTTTACTCGGCGAGAGTTCAAGCTCTGGATTGGTGGTGCAGGGCAGTGCGGCCGATGACTTTGGTTTAAGCCAGTGTCTGCAAGAGGTGTCGAACGTTGCCATGGGGCGTGCAGCCAGTGTCTTGGCCGATATGCTCAATGTGTTCATCAAGCTACCAGTACCGAAAGTGAACATCCTTGAGGTCAGTGAATTGCAGATGGCGCTGAGCTATGGTGCGATGAACTCTGGACGCTGCTCAGCGGTGACACAAGGATTCGTCGGTGCAGGAATTGCCATGGAAGCCCTGCTGATCTTCTCGGATTCGAGCTTTCCAGATATGGCTAAGCTGCTCAATGTGACCGAAGACATCGATAGTAATTTGGCTATTGAATTGCAGATGGACATTTCTTCGGTGTTGATTGGCCCTTTTATCAAGGCGCTTGGCGATCAGCTGAATATTGATTTTAGCTACAGCCATCCTGTGGTGTTAGGCCAGCATATGAAAGTGGCGGATTTGATCAATGTGAAGCGTGCTCAATGGAAGCGCACCCTCGCGGTAGAAATTGTCTACGAAGTGGATAATTACCAAATTAGTTGTGATTTGATGTTGTTGTTCACAGAAGATTCGTTACCAGTACTGGAGAATCTTTTGTCTTATTTGGTAGAGGATGATTGAAATGACGCAGCAAACAGAAATGACCGAGCTACATTGGTTGTTCGATATGCTGCAGCATATCGATGTCGGTCTCGTGGTGGTGAATGACAAGTACGAAATCGAACTGTGGAATGGTTTCATGGAAAACCATTCTGGCGTGAGCTCTAGTAATGCTCGTAACCGCTCGCTATTTGAAATCTTTCCGACGATTAACCGCCCTTGGCTACAGCAAAAGCTCGATAATGCTATGGCTTTGCGCACACCTATCTATGTGTCATGGGAACAGCGTCCGCATATGTTCCCGTTTAAGTCCTATCGATCGGTTACCAGTATTGCCGATGCCATGTATCAAAACGTGGTGATTCGCCCGATCAATAATGCTAATGGCACAGTGAACCATCTTTGCTTAGTGGTGTATGACGTGACCGATGTGGCGGTGAATAAAGCGGCCTTATCGGCGGCTAACCGTAAGCTGGATCAAATGAGCAAAACCGATGGTCTGACGGAGCTCAATAACCGCGCCAGCTTAGATCGCGCGATGAAGTTGACCTTTGATTCCTATGCGATGGGCAACAGTGGTCCCCATTGTTTGGTGATGGCGGATATCGATCACTTTAAAAATGTGAATGATACCTACGGTCATCCGATCGGTGACCTTGTGCTACAGGAAATGGCTAAGATCCTTTCATCTGGCTCTCGTCGCGGAGACTTTGTTGGGCGTTACGGTGGTGAAGAGTTTTGTGTCTTGCTTCTCAATACCAGTAAAGAAGGCGCGAAAGCGTACTGCGAAAAGATTCGTCAGCAGGTGGAAGAGCGAGTGTTCAATACCAGTAAAGGCGATATTAAGATTACCGTTAGCCTTGGTTGCAGCGAGCTTGGTAAACAGCACGACAGTCTAGAGCAATGGATAGAAAGTGCCGATAGCGCTTTATACAGTGCTAAGCACAATGGTCGTAACCAAACCGTGATGGCTGATTGAGTTTGTTCAGCCATCGAATATAAAAAGGCGCTTACATCCCATGTAAGCGCCTTTTTTGTGGTTATCTGAACTTATTATTCAGGTTGGCGTAGTTTGCCTAGCAAGCGCTTTTCGACCGCCGCAATCATCATCGACGCGATGTCTTCATTGGTCGCGGTTTCAATGCCTTGTAGGCCTGGAGAAGAGTTTACTTCCAGAAGCAATGGACCGTGATTAGAACGGATCAAATCCACCCCTGCAACTTTTAGATTCATGGCTTTCGCTGCGCGAATGGCAATGCGTTTTTCTTCTGCGGTAATTTTTACTAATTCTGCGCGACCGCCTTGGTGGATGTTAGCGCGGAACTCACCCGGTGCAGCAACACGTTGAATCGACGCTACGACCTTGCCATCAATCACGAAGCAGCGCAGGTCCTTGCCGCTGGCTTCTTTAATGAACTCTTGTACTAAGATATTGGCGTTAAGGCTCTTAAAGGCGTTGATAACAGATTCCGCGGCTTTCTTGGTTTCTGCCAAGACCACGCCTTTACCTTGTGTGCCTTCTAGCAATTTCACAATCAGTGGCGCACCGCCAACCATGTTGATGAGGTCTGTGGTATCGAGTGGTGAGTTGGCAAAACCTGTGGTTGGGATCGCCAAGCCGTGCTCAAGCAACAACTGCAGTGAACGCAATTTGTCACGTGATTGAGTAATCGCGGTAGAGTCGTTCAAACAGAAAATGCCCAGCGATTCAAACTGACGCAGCAGCGTGCAGGCGTAGAAGGTCATGCTGGGGCGAATACGTGGAATGACAGCGTCCAAGTCATTCAGAATACGGCCACCACGGTAGTGAATTTCAGGCGTGGTCGCATCCAATTTCATGTAGCAATGGCGCACGTTTAAGAATTGCATCTCGTGGCCCATGGCTTCACCCGCTTCGATAATTCGGCGGTTGCTGTATAAGTCAGGGTTGCTGGCCAAAACGCCAATACGTAAGCCGCCTTCACGAATCTCAGGGGCTTCATAAAGCTTAGCCAGCGTTTCTTGAGGACGATCACCGTAGATGCAGCTTACTTGAGGATCTACCAGCAGGCGGCCGTTCATCGCTTCGCGGCCCAGCAGCATACGGAAGCCCATGCTGTCACGGTCGGTCAGGGTAAGTTCTACGTCCCAAGTACGTTCGCCTAGCTGAAGCGGCACACGAATCACATAGCGCTTTTCACGATCGCCACTAGAGCTCTTGATGACACGTTGATCGATCACTTCCGCTTCACAGTAAACCACCACTTTGCGGCTGTCTTGGATCGGATGGACTTCAAAGGTTACCCACGTTTGTCCTGCTCGCTGGAACGATTGAATGTTTACGGCATGCAATGAAGATGTCTTAGCTCCCGAGTCCACTCGCGCTTTGATCGCTGGGATATTTAGGGATGGGAAGGTACACCACTCGGCGTTACCAATCACTGACTTTTGGTCAAAAAAATCACTCATAATGCGATGATCTCAATAATACTGAATGAGAAAAGGATACCGAACAAGGATAGTTCAAGTAAGCGATTTTGCTCGTTTTTATCCTAGCCGTAACAAGCTTGCGTTATAGCCTAAAGCGACTCAATAAGTAAGTAATTTTTGGTATTCAGATGGGATTTTGTGATTTGAATGTTCAGCATTACGTCAAACTATTGTAATCGAGACGTGAAGGACTAATATGAGCCAATCGAAGACAAAAATTGGAGCGATAAATGGATGCTCAGCTGATGCGCGAGCTTGAGGAATTAGGCGGAGAAATTCGTCCAAACAGCCTTAGAGAATGTGATGAGATCATCATCGATCAGCCCAGCTATAGTGCCCGAATTGCCCTGTGGGGCGGGCATTTGGTGAGCTTTGTGCCAACTGGACAAGCTGACCTCCTGTTTCAATCCGAGAATGAAGGCGCGCAAACTCGCTTTGGTCGCCGCCATTTCGGTGTGCCTGTTTGTTGGCCGTGGTTTGGCGCAAACACCGAAGACGACGATTTGCCGGCCCATGGCTTGGCGCGCTATTTCCGCTGGCAATTAGTGGAGGTTGGTCGCTTTAAAAATGGTGACGCCAAAATTGTCATTCGTCTAGCCTCAGAAGATCATCCATTGATCGAAGAAATGTGGCCGCAAGCGTTTGAATTGCGCCAAGTATTCCGTTTAGGGGAAGGTTTTAGTATCAACTTCTCGGCAGCGAACCTGTCTGACAAAGAGATGGCCATTTCCGAAGCGCTACACACTTACTTCCATATTGGCGATAACCAAACCGCTGAGGTACATGGCCTAGATGGCGCAACTTACGTGGACAAGTTTGATGATGGCAAGGAGAAAACGCAAAAGGGCATCGTCACCCCTTGCGAAGAATTAGACTGCGTTTATCTCAATGCGCCAGAGCAAGTGGCGTTAATCGATCCGACCCTGAAGCGTAAATTGCTGATTGAATCAGAGGGTGCGTGTTCTAAAGTGTTGTGGAACCCAGGTGAAGCACTCGCCAAACTGCGCACTGATATGGAAGACGACGACTTCCGTCGCTTTGTCTGTATTGAGACCGCTAACGCCCTGTCAAACGCTTACAAGATTCCTGCTGGGGAAATGCATCAGCTGCGCTTTACGGTGCACGTGGAGTCCTTAGAGCAAGACTAAGCCTTGTTCTGATTGCTTAAATGAAAAAGCCCAGTGCTCTTGGTGAGCACTGGGCTTTTTTATGTCTGCTGCAAAGACTTAGTCTAAGTCATATTCCATTATCAGCGGTGCGTGGTCAGAGAAACGCTGACCTTTGTAAACACTGCCACCTTTAATCACGTGTTTTAGGCCTGGTGTGGCGATTTGATAATCCAAACGGCCGCCTTCATCCAATTTCCAAGCACGTTCGTAGTCTGGCCACCAAGTGTATTGCTTATCTTGCTTATTGACCTGACGGAAGGCGTCGATGTATTCGTGATCATTGAAGATCTCGTTAATCCACTTGCGCTCTTCTGGCAAAAAGCCGGAGTTGCGTTGGTTGACGAACCAGCTGCTCACATCAATCGGCGAACGCGCCACGTTAGTGGTACCACAGAAAATAAACTCACGACGTTTGCGGCGAGTCTTGATTAAGTGGTTTTTGAAACCTTCCATAAAGCGGTACTTGTGTTCTTGTAGCGCTTCTTCGTGGTTCGAGCCATGCGGTGTCAAAAATGAGCCGATGCTGACTTTGTCGAAGTCGGCCTGAATAAAGCGACCTTCAAAGTCACATTCAGGGAAGCCCATACCGGTCATAATGGCTTTCGGCATGGCTTTACAATAGATTGCCACCCCAGCTTCATCTGGGTTTTCCATCGAATCAAAGAAGTAAGCATTAAATTCTGGTGGAAAGAATACGCTGTCGTTTAGGCTGCGTTCATCTGCTTGAAGATCTTGCAGACACACTACATCTGGGTCTTGGCGCACCATCCACTCAAAGAAGCCGCGTTCGGCTGCTTGTTTTATACCGTTTACATTAAGGCTGATGACCTTCATTTCTGGTCCCTACAATTCCTAGCCGTGTGTTATATTAGCGCCCATCGTTTGTCAGGAAAGCATATTTTGCTGACAAGAGGCAATTTGTTTGTAGTTTTTTATCTTTCTGGAGTCGGCATGAAACCTTACCAAAGAGAATTTATTGAGTTCGCCATTGAGCAAAACGTATTGCGTTTCGGCGAGTTCACACTTAAATCGGGTCGTGTGAGCCCTTATTTCTTCAACGCGGGCCTGTTCAATTCAGGACAAGCGTTGGCTAAGTTAGGCCGCTTTTATGCTGCAGCACTGGTTGAAGCAGGCGTGTCATTCGACGTTCTTTTTGGCCCTGCTTACAAAGGTATTCCGTTGGCGACCACCACAGCGGTGGCTTTGTTCGATCACCATAACATTGATACACCGTACGTGTTTAATCGCAAAGAAGCAAAAGCTCACGGTGAAGGCGGTACCCTAGTGGGTGCTCCTCTTGAAGGTAACATCATGATCATCGACGACGTGATCACAGCCGGTACGGCGATCCGCGAAGTGATGGAAATCATCAATCAAGCGGGTGCAACGCCAGCGGGTGTGTTGATCGCCCTAAACCGTCAAGAACGTGGCCGTGCTGAACTGTCTGCGATTCAGGAAGTAGAACGTGATTTCAACATGCCTGTCATCAGCATTGTGTCGTTGAACGACATCATGACTTACCTTGCAGAGCAGGACTCACCAGAGTTTGCTCAACACCTAGAAGCGGTGACAGCGTACCGCGATCAATACGGTGTTTAATTAACGGCTGGCCGCGCTTACGCGTGGCCGACCATTAATGTTGGAGCAATGACTTGCCATTGCTCCTGCCAGTGTTGTAATGGCTTGGTTTTGTACTCGGTTCTTACGTACTGGCGAATCTTTCCTTCCGTCAACGCCAATAAGTAATTTGCGCAAGCCGTTGTGCCCATCACTGGACGCAAGGATTGCTTTAGATCCGCTTCGCGCAAGATTTGGCGCAACTGCGTTTCAATACGATCAAACAATTGTGCGATACGTACCCGTAAGCGTTCGGTCTCACCGGCTAACGCATCCGCCGTCAACAAACGGCACATGCCTGGGTTTTGCTCGGCAAAACTCAACGTTAGGAACAGAATCATCTCCAGACGAAGATTGATATCGTTTTCGTCCTGCACAATACGATTAATACGTGTAAATAGAGTTTCTTCGATAAACTCGATTAACCCTTCAAACATTTTCGCTTTGCTTGGAAAGTGGCGGTACAGAGCTGCTTCTGACACGCCCACTTCTTTCGCTAAAGCAGCGGTAGTGATACGCGCCCCAGGACTGCTTTCCAGCATGCCTGCAAGGGCTTGTAATATTTCCGTGCGTCGATCGCTTTTTTTCGTACTCATATCAATACTGCCTATCGCTTATTAATTGGTGTTGTATGCGAGTTAAGCGTCTTTGTTCTGGTTGGTGATCAAGGTGCCTACGCCAGTATCGGTGAAGATTTCTAGCAGGGTAGCGTGAGGTACACGACCATCAATGATGTGAGCGCTGGTTACGCCAGAGTTCACTGCCGATAGGGCACAGCTGATTTTTGGTAGCATACCGCCGTAGATGGTGCCATCAGCGATCAAGTTATCTACTTGAGCTGTGCTTAGGCCCGTTAGTACCTTGCCTTGCTTGTCTTGCACACCAGAAATGTTGGTCAACAGCATTAGCTTCTCAGCACCCACGGCTTCCGCCACTTTACCAGCAACCAAGTCAGCGTTGATGTTGTAAGAGTTACCTTCATCATCGACACCAATTGGCGCGATCACAGGAATAAAATCGCTGTTTTCTAGAACTTTAAGAACGCTTGTATCAATGCTTGCCACTTCACCCACATGACCGATATCAACCTGCTCAGGAGCGCTCATGCCTTCGGCTTGGTGTTTCACAAACAGTTTCTTCGCTTTGATGAAACCGCTGTCTTTACCGGTTAGACCAATGGCTTTACCGCCAGCACGGTTGATTAGGTTAACGATGTCTTTGTTGACTTGACCGCCAAGTACCATCTCAACCACATCCATGGTCGCCGTGTCTGTGACACGCATACCGTTGATGAATTTAGATTCGATGCTTAGTTTCGCCAGCATGTCACCGATTTGAGGGCCGCCGCCGTGAACCACGATAGGGTTGATGCCGATCGCTTTCATCAACACGATATCACGCGCAAACCCCGCTTGAAGCGCTTCATCTGTCATAGCGTTGCCGCCGTACTTGATCACTAGCGTCTTGCCAGCAAAACGCTGGATGTAGGGTAGGGACTCGCTCAATACCTGAGCCACATCTAATGCTGATTCGCGTGTATATGCCACGATGGAAACACTCCTATTGTTATTCAAAGAGCTCTTTTGACTGGGTCAAAGAAGAGAGTGAAGAGGGCGCAAAGTCTTGCTCACCAAAGTCTACTTAAGGTATGTAGCAGAATCATTACAGCGAGTGTAAGCGACCACTTATGGGGGAAAATAATAACGTGAACCGCGTCGACTCTCTAGAAAAAAATAATGAAAATTGACGCGATATTGACCATTTGCAGTGATCTTTATTTACCAAACAAAGGATGCATGAGGTGGTTCAAAAAGAGTGGCAAGATAGCTGAACTCAATTCAACTATCTTGTTTTAGAAAGCGCTTACTTGGTGCCAGTAGAGCCAAAGCCACCGACGCCGCGGTCGCTGGCAACAAAGTCTTCGACGATGTTGAATTCTGCTTGTACCACAGGCAATAGCACTAACTGAGCAACACGCTCACCTGGCTCGATGGTGAAGCTTGTTTGGCCACGGTTCCAGCAAGACACCATTAGCTCGCCTTGGTAATCTGAGTCGATCAAGCCCACTAGATTGCCCAGTACAATACCGTGCTTATGGCCCAAACCAGAGCGAGGTAAAATCGTTGCCGCTAGATTCGGGTCTTCGATGTAGATCGCAAGCCCTGTCGGTAGCAAAGTCGTTTGACCAGGTTCAAGAGCGATGGCTTCGTCTAGGCAGGCGCGTAGGTCTAGACCGGCAGAGCCTTCGGTCGCGTATGCCGGTAGTGGCAGTTCAGTGCCAATCTTTGGGTTCAGAATTTTCAGTTGAATAGGGTGTTTCATTATGTCACTCATGAATGGGTGGATTGGTATTGAGTAATCAGCTCGACTAGCTCAACGGCTAGGGCTGATTTCGCCTCTTTCGGCGGTGTCCATTGTTGGTCTTTGGATAATACTGTGACTTGGTTCTCATCGTTGTTAAAACCAATGTCAGTGCGTGAGACATCGTTGGCGATGATCAGGTCCAGACCTTTGCGCTCTAGCTTACTTTTCGCATAGGCGATGACATCTTGCGTTTCTGCGGCAAAGCCAACCATGCATTTGGCGGCTTTTTCTTGGCTTAGGGTCGCGATCACATCTGGGTTTTTAACTAATGTCAGCTGCATTTCATCGCTGTCGCCAGTCTTCTTCATCTTTTGGGAAGCGACTTCTTTCATGCGAAAGTCAGCCACGGCAGCGGCACCGATAAACACATCAGCAGGCGTTGTCATGGCATTACGGCAAGCTGCGAGCATATCGTCCGCGCTTTTAATGGCAATGCGCTGCACACCTTGTGGTGCGTCCAGCTGTGTTGGGCCACTAACAAGAGTGACTTTTGCACCACGGGCCTGTGCAGCTGCGGCGAGGGCGTAACCCATTTTGCCAGAGCTGTGATTACTGATGTAACGCACAGGGTCGATGGCTTCCATCGTAGGCCCTGCGGTAATGACCCAATGCTGACCCACTAGGTCTTGCTTAGTGGGAGTGAGAGCTTGTTGGATAGAGGCGAAGATACTTCCCGGCTCTTCCATACGGCCAGGGCCCACATCGCCACAGGCTTGAATGCCAGACGCTGGGCCGCACAGCATTACGCCGCGCTGTGCCAGCAACTCAGCATTGGCTTGTGTGGCAGGGTGGCGCCACATGGCTTGGTTCATCGCGGGCGCCAGTAATACCTCTGCATCAGTGGCTAAGCAAAGCGTCGTCAACAGATCATTGGCCATACCTTGGCTATAGCGTGCCATAAAATCAGCGGAAGCTGGCGCGACTACAATTAGGTCGGCCCACTTCGCCAGCTCAATATGTCCCATGCCCAATTCTGCGGTCGGGTCTAACAGTGTGCTGCGAACGGGATGCCCTGAAATCGCCTGTAAAGTCATCTCAGTGACAAAGGCTTTGGCACCTTCGGTTAACACCACCTGAACCTCGGCGCCGGCTTTGGTGAGCAGACGGATCAATTCAATGGTTTTATAAGCGGCGATACCACCGGTAATCCCCACGAGAATCTGTTTGTTCACAAGACTGGACATCATTCGTTTCTTATCCCAAAGTGACAGACAACGCTGAATATGATGGAGCACAGGATGTGCCAACCTATTCGCGACTAGAATGCGCAAAGAGTACCACAAGGAGGTGAGTATTATGAGCATAAAACAATGGCCAGAAGCGGAACGCCCACGGGAAAAGTTAATGCATCAGGGAGCTCATACACTGAGCGATGCGGAACTATTAGCCATTTTTCTAAGAACCGGCACCCAAGGAATCAGTGCAGTGGAGCTGGCGCGTCGAGTGTTACATCAGTTTGGCGGTCTGCGCGCCTTATTGTCTGCATCGAGAGAAGAGTTTTGCCAAGGCTTTGGCCTAGGGGATGCCAAATACACCCAGCTGCAAGCCGTGTTAGAAATGTCCAAGCGGCATCTGCAAGAGCAACTGACCCGAGATACGGTTTTTAATAGTGCCGAAGCGGTGCGAACTTACTTAACGACTCAGCTACGCCATTCCCAGCGGGAAATCTTCGCGGTGTTGTTCTTAGACTCACAACATCGATTGATTCGTTATCAAGAGCTCTTTATGGGCACCATCGACAGTGCCGCTGTGTATCCAAGAGAAGTGGTCAAAGCAGCCCTGACTCATAATGCGGCCGCAGTGATCTTGGCCCACAACCACCCCTCGGGCGTATCCGAACCCAGCCAGGCGGATATCAACATCACCGAACGCATACGCAAAGCGCTAGATCTGATTGATGTACGCTTATTGGATCATTTTATCGTGGGAGATAGTCGGCCGTTGTCGTTGGCAGAAAGGGGATTGCTCTGATTGAGATTGTCTGCCAATAGATTTCCTGTTGTTTAATTTACGTGCTTTTTAAATCCGGTACTTGTTGAGGTACGAGACATTGCGCAAGTAAATTGAATACTGGAAAGCTTCGCGTGAGGATATAATTGATCAATTTTTTAACAAATCATTTGCTGTTTACAGGGGACTGTGGGAGAATTCGCGCCGCTATATCCTCGGTACGGGATTTTGTGGCCCCCGCGTTCACTTAAAAGTGTTCCAGAGTGACCCACGCTCCGCCTGAGGAAGTGCAAACTTCCAATAATCTTCGGATAGCATAAGGTATTTAATTATGTCTCGCGTATGTCAAGTTACTGGGAAGCGTCCTATTACAGGTAACAACGTTTCTCACTCAAAGCGTCACACTAAGCGTCGCTTTCTTCCTAACCTTCACTGGCACCGTTTTTGGGTAGAAAGTGAAAGCCGTTACGTTCGTATCCGTGTATCTTCTAAAGGTATGCGTATTATCGATAAAAAAGGCATTGATTCAGTTCTTGCTGAAATCCGTGCTCGTGGCGAAAAAGTATAAGGAATCTGAATCATGGCTTCTAAAGGCGCTCGCGATCTAATCCGCATGGTATCTTCTGCAGGTACTGGTCACTTCTACACGACTGACAAGAACAAGCGTAACACTCCAGACAAATTGGAGATGAAAAAGTACGATCCTGTTGTTCGTAAGCATGTGATGTACAAAGAAGCGAAAATCAAATAATTTTTGCTTTCTTGTAAACGAGAAAACCGGCCCAGTGCCGGTTTTTTTGTATCCTAAAGACGCTAATCATTAAGAACTTGAGGAAAGTATGCCGGAATTACCCGAGGTCGAAACCACCAAGAATGGCATTGCGCCGCATATCTTAAATCAAACCATAGAACGCATAGATATTCGTCAGCCCAAGCTACGTTGGCCAATTCCTGATGATGTGCCAGCAAAATTACCGGGCCAGGTCGTCCGCAATGTTACACGTCGCGGCAAATATATTGGTGTGCAGACCGATGTGGGTACGTTGATTATTCATTTAGGTATGTCGGGCAGCTTGTACTTTGTCGCGCCGGAAACACCGCCAATGTTTCACGACCATGTGGATATTCATTTTGCTGGGCTTGATAAAGTATTGCGTTATACCGATCCGCGTCGCTTCGGTGCCATGCTATGGCAAGAAGGGGATTGGCAGTTACATGAGTTGATTTCGCATCTAGGCCCAGAACCGCTTACCGATGCCTTTGATATTGATTACCTCTATGAAAAAGCCAAAGGCCGTAAGCAGGCGATCAAGCAGTTTATTATGGATAGCAAGATCGTGGTTGGGGTCGGGAATATTTACGCTAATGAAGCCTTATTTATGGCGGGCATTCGTCCCACTCGTGCGGCGGGTAATATTAGTAAAGCGCGCTTAGCGGTATTTGTGGAATGCATTAAAACTGTGTTGGCGGCTGCCATCGCGCAAGGTGGTACAACATTAAAAGACTTTGTCAGTGGTGAAGGTAAACCAGGCTACTTCAAGCAAGAGCTGAAAGTCTATGGCCGTGCAGATCTACCTTGTGTGACCTGCCAAGCCCCTCTTAAAGAAATTCGCCAAGGGCAGCGTAGTACCGTTTATTGCGTTAATTGTCAGAAATAATTCTTTTCATCTAGCCAAAGCATCTTGTTGATAAACATCGGCAAGATGCTCCGCTCAGGTCTATCTTTAAATCTTTCAAACTCTATCTAGTATTCGATAAACGCGAATAATGGTGTAAATGTGCACGCTGACGTTGCGCTTAAACAATAATCAGTTTATTTTTGACCGATTAGCCAGTTTTATCATTGTGAAGCTGGAATCGAAAAGTATTCTAAGGGGAGTTATTGATGAAAGGTGTCTTTCTTGCGTCGGCTACGGTGTTAGCCATTGCCGCATCCTCAGCTTATGCTGCGGACATTAAGCCTGCTGTGGTGTACGACCAAGCCGGTAAGTTTGATAAGTCGTTCAACGAAGGTGTGTACAACGGCATTACCAAGTTTACCAAAGATACTGGCATTGAAATTCGTGAATCTGAGCCGAAAAACGAAGCTCAAGTAGAGCAAAACCTACGTCGTTTGGCCAAACGTGGTTACTCGCCAATCGTCGCGGTGGGCTTTACCATGATGTCTGCGGTGCAAAAAGTGGCGCAAGACTTCCCGGATATTCGGTTCACTATCATTGATGCGGTGATTGATCTGCCAAACGTGCAATCGATTGTTTTCAAAGAGCACGAAGGCTCTTTCCTTGTTGGTGCATTAGCGGCGATGGCGTCTAAGACAGATACCGTTGGCTTCGTTGGCGGTATGGACATTCCATTGATCCGTAAGTTTGGCTGTGGTTACGAACAAGGTGTGAAATTTGTCACGCCTAACGCAACCGTCATTCAGAATATGACCGGCTCAACGGGGGCCGCGTTTAATGATCCGACCAAGGGATCTGAGTTGGCGAAGAGCCAGTTCTCGCAGGGCGCGGATGTGGTGTTTGCCGCAGCGGGCGGTACTGGTATCGGTGTTTACCAAGCCGCAAAAGATGAAGGTAAGTTAGCGATCGGTGTCGATTCAAACCAAAACCACATTCATCCAGGCACCATGCTAACCTCGATGGTGAAGCGTGTCGATTCTGCTGCTTATAAAGTCTTTGAAGAAGCCAATACTGGTACTTGGAAGCCAGGTCTAGAAGTGCTTGGTTTGTCAGATGGCGGTGTGGATTGGGCGTTGGATGACAACAACAAGGCGCTGATCACGGCAGAAATGAAAGCGAAAATGGACGATGTAAAAGCGAAGATCATCAGTGGTGAGATCGGTGTTCACGATTACATGGCTGATAGCACTTGTAACTATTAATCGCTAAAAAAGCAGCTGTTCACTATCTTTGGTAGTGGGCAGCTGCTTTTTTTTGCTTAAAACTTTGCATAGAAACAAATATGACTCAACAAACACATCCATACTCGATTGAGTTAGAAGGGATTTCAAAACGTTTCGGTACGGTGCAAGCGAATAAAAACATCGACTTGCAAGTCCCAGCGGGCACGATTCACGGCATTATCGGTGAAAACGGCGCGGGCAAATCCACTCTAATGAGCATCATTTACGGCTTCTACGAGGCAGACTCTGGCTTTATCTCAATTGATGGAAGCAGAGTCTCGATTCGTAATTCTCAAGATGCGATCAAGGTTGGCATTGGCATGGTGCATCAGCACTTTATGTTGGTGGAAAACTTTTCTGTTTTAGAAAACGTAATCTTAGGCGCTGAAGGTGGCGCCGTTCTAAAACAAGGTATGGATGCCGCACGAAAAGAGTTAAAACGTCTTGAGCAAGAGTACAGTCTGGATATCGACGTTGATGCGATCGTAGAAGACTTACCTGTTGGCCTGCAGCAGCGCGTTGAAATCTTAAAAGCCTTATACCGTGGCGCCAAAATTCTGATTTTGGATGAGCCCACTGGTGTCTTGACACCGCAAGAAGCCGATCACCTGTTCCGCATTTTAAAATCCCTGAAAGAGCAGGGGGTGACGGTCATCTTGATTACCCACAAGCTGCGTGAAATTCTGGCCTCGACAGATAATGTTTCTGTGATGCGCCAGGGCGAAATGGTCGCGCACCGCGAAACAGCGAAAACTGATAAAGAGGAACTCGCTGAATTAATGGTCGGCAAGAAAGTTCGCTTGAAGGTAAATAAAGACGAAGCCAAGCCACAACAAACGGTTTTATCAGCGAAAGATCTTTCTTTCTTTGATGGTCAAGGGGTGGAGCGTCTGAAGAAAGTTTCCCTTGAACTGAGGGCGGGTGAAATTCTGGGTATCGCCGGTGTGTCGGGTAATGGCCAGAGTGAACTGTTAAATGTGCTCTCCGGTATTACACCTATGTCATCGGGTGAAATTCAATTTGCCGGTCAATCCATTACGGCCAGTGCTCCCAAAAATGCGGCGCAAATGCGTGGCCTAAAAATGGCTCATGTGCCAGAAGATCGCCATAAGATGGGCTTGGTGACGGGTTTTGAAGCCTACGAAGCGGCGGTGCTGGGTTACCACGATTCCGCAGCCTACAACGGCAAGGTGCTCATGAAGCGCAAAGCCATGCTGGATGAATGTAATGAGCGCATGGCGGCTTGGGATGTGCGTCCGCCGAATCCCCATTTAAAGACCGCCAATTTCTCTGGTGGTAATCAGCAAAAAATCGTGATTGCCCGTGAAGTGGAGCAGAACCCAGAGGTGCTCTTGATTGGTCAGCCAACCCGTGGCGTGGACATCGGAGCAATTGAAAATATTCACGAGCAAATCGTGAAGCTAAGGGATGCTGGTAAAGCCATTCTTTTGGTATCTGTAGAATTAGATGAAATTATGGCGTTAAGTGATCGAATTATTGTGATGTTTGATGGGGCTGTTGTCGGTGAAGTGGCCGCAAGCGAAGCGGATGAACGTACGCTAGGCTTAATGATGGCCAATGCGTGGACTGAGGGACAAGGAGGGCAGGCATGAGTCAGGCAAAAGTCCCTGCATGGGTCAGTGTTGGGTTAATTCCGCTAATGAACATCTTGCTCGCGTTCTTGGTGTCAGGCTTGGTGTTTCTGGCCATTGGTGAAGACCCTATCGAAGCGGCGGGTTACTTACTCTATGGCGCCTTTGGTTACGACGAGGGAATCGGTTATACGCTGTATTACGCGACTAACTTAATCTTTACTGGTCTTGCGGTGTCTGTGGCCTTTAAAGCGGGCTTATTTAATATCGGTGGCGAAGGTCAGGCCTATCTCGGTGGTCTAGGCGTTGGCTTACTGTGTTTGTGGTTGGATAGCTCATTGCCGCTATTAGTGATTGCGCCGTTGGCGATTATTGGTGGCGCTTTATTTGGTGCGGCATGGGCCTATATTCCGGCGTATCTACAAGCACGCCGCGGTAGCCATATTGTCATCACCACCATTATGTTCAACTTTATCGCCTCTTCGTTAATGGTTTATCTGATGGTGAACTGGCTAAAAGAAGAAGGTGTGATGTCTCCGATCAGCCGTACCTTTGCAGAAAGTGCATGGCTTCCTTATCTGTACGATATCTTTGCGCCGTTTGGCTTGGATATTGGTGATTCGCCATTAAACCTGGCATTTGTATTGGCACTGTTATGTTGTGTGTTCTATTGGCTGCTGGTGTGGCATACCCGTTGGGGGTATCAGTTGCGCACGGTGGGTACAAATCCCACAGCAGCGCAATACGCAGGTATAGACAATGCCAAAGTGACCATTTGGGTGATGTTAATCTCGGGCGGCCTAGCGGGTTTGGTAGGTGTGAACGAGATTATGGGGGTAAACCATAACTTATTGCTGAACTTTACCGCGGGTTATGGCTTTGCCGGTATCGCTGTGGCGCTGATGGGACGTAACCATCCGATTGGTATCATCTTAGCCGCGATTCTGTTTGGCGCACTGTATCAAGGTGGCGCGGAACTGGCGTTTGAGATTCCGACCATCACCCCTGAAATTGTGGTGGTGATTCAAGGTCTTGTGATTCTGTTCTCTGGTGCACTAGAGAATATGTTTAAAGGCAAGATCGAAGGTTTATTTTTACGCAGAGCGGCAGCATAGGAGCGCGGTATGTTTGAAACATTAATACTGATTCTCGATGCGACCCTGCGCGTATCGACTCCGTTAATTTTGGCTGCATTGGCGGGCTTGTTCTCAGAGCGTTCTGGGATTGTTGATATTGGTCTAGAAGGCAAGATGCTCGCTGGTGCTTTTGCGGCTGCCGCGGCTGCCGCAGTATTTGGCTCCGCATGGATCGGTTTACTGTTTGCCATTGCGGCATCGGTCAGCTTGGCGCTGATTCATGGCTTTGCTTGTATTACCCACCGCGGTGACCATATTGTCTCTGGGGTGGCCATTAATACTATCGTGGCAGGTTTGACCGTCACACTTGGTTTAGATTGGTTTGACCAAGGTGGTCAAACACCGTCTCTGACGGGTGATGCGCGCTTTACACCAATTACCTTTCCGTTTGCTGAGCAACTAGCCGATGTCCCTGTGATTGGTTTGCTCTACTCAGAACTATTAAGCGGTCACAATATCCTAGTCTATCTGGCCTTTGCTATGGTGCCGGTGACGTATTGGGTAGTATTCAAAACACGCTTTGGTTTGCGTCTGCGTGCGGTGGGTGAGAATCCCCATGCGGTGGATACGGCGGGTATTTCTGTGGCGCTGGTGCGTTACCGTGCTGTGATTATCTGTGGTGTGTTATGCGGTATTGCTGGCGCCTACTTATCCACTGCGCATAATGCTGGATTCTTAAAAGATATGAGTGCGGGTAAAGGCTATATGGCGCTTGCAGCACTGATCTTCGGTAAATGGCGACCAGTGCCAGTACTGCTTGCTTGTCTACTATTTGGTTTTCTGGATGCTGTGGCTGTCCGTTTACAAGGCGTGTCCTTACCAGGGGTTGGTGAAGTACCTGTGCAAGCCATTGAAGTGTTGCCGTATGTACTAACCGTGTTATTGCTGGCGGGCTTTATTGGTAAGGCGGTTGGGCCAAAAGCCATTGGTAAGCCTTATGTGAAAGAGCGAGCTTAATAGCCACTGTACTCACTCACACTAAAAGAGAAGCTTCGGCTTCTCTTTTTCATTTATGTACTGCATCAATGACCAGCCCCTATGGTGCGCTTTAAATCAGCCAAAGGGCATAGAGAATATTCTTTTAAACTTTTTTAAAAAAAGTGCTTGCATTAAAAATCCGCGACGGTAATATACGCACCCACTGACACGGCAGACCG